>JAAZBW010000245.1 GCA_012513625.1 Actinomycetales bacterium
AGTCTCCTGCCTGCACCACGCCCAGGTTGGGCACAAGGGTGGTGAACGGGTAATCGGCAATCTTTGGTCGCGCGGCCGAGAGGGACGCGATTAGGGAGGACTTGCCCGCGGAGGGGAAGCCCACGAGCGCCACATCCGCCACCGACTTGAGTTCGAGGACGATCGTGGTCTCGTCGCCGGGCTCGCCAAGGAGCGCGAAGCCGGGTGCCTTCCGGCGCGGAGAGGCGAGGGCCGCGTTGCCGAGACCGCCCACGCCTCCGGCCGCGACCACGTACCGGGTGCCGGCCCCCACCAGATCGGCGAGCACCTCACCCCCCGGGGTGGTGACAACCGTGCCCTCCGGTACGGGAAGCACCAGGTCCGTGCCGTTCCTCCCCTGCCGCATGTCACCCTGCCCCGGCGTGCCGGACTCGGCGCGCTGGTGGGGTGCGTGGTGGTAGCTGAGGAGAGTGGTCACCTGGGCGTCCACCTCGAGGACCACGTCCCCGCCACGGCCCCCATTCGCCCCATCCGGGCCCGCGAGCGGTTTGTACTTCTCGCGCCGGATCGAGGTGCACCCGTTCCCACCGTCTCCCCCGCGCACGTACAGGGTCACTCGATCGACGAAGCTGGCCATCCGTGCCTCCTCACCGGAATACGCCGAGGGACGGACAGCCCACAGGCCGCCCGTCCCCTCGGAAGTGTGTGTTCGCGTTACTGCGCGACGATGTCCACGACCTTGCGATCGCCACGTACGCCGAAGCGCACGGCGCCGGCAGCGGTAGCAAACAGCGTGTCGTCCTTGCCGCGGCCGACGTTGATGCCGGGGTGGAACTTGGTGCCGCGCTGCCGGACGATGATCTCGCCGGCGCTCACCACCTGGCCACCAAAGCGCTTCACGCCGAGGCGCTGGGCGTTCGAATCGCGGCCGTTGCGAGTGGAACTCGCACCCTTCTTCGTTGCCATGGTCCTACCTCCCGAGCCCTACTTGATGTCCGTGACCTTGATCTGGGTCAGCGACTGGCGGTGGCCCATGCGCTTACGGTACCCAGACTTGCTCTTGTACTTGATAATCCGGATCTTGGGGCCCTTGCCAGCGCCGAGGATCTCGGCGGTGACTGTTCCCTTGAGGTCCGAGCCGGTGGTGACCTTGTCGCCATCCACCAGCATGACGGGCTGCAGTTCGATGGTCTCACCGACCCCGCCCTCGACCTTGTTCACGAAGAGGACGTCCCCGACGGACACCTTCTCCTGACGGCCTCCGGCCTTCACGATGGCGTACACCACGTTCCTGCTCATCTCTTCTCGATCCCAAGCACACGGACCCACCCGTTTCACGGGGAATACATCGGTGTGCTACTTACGAAGTGGACGGCGCGTCAATCCGCACCGACGTTCTAGGTTACGCGGTCATCCCGCTCCACGGCAAACCCCGGAGGCCCGGTTTCACTCCGATTCTCCTGTGTTCTCGGGCACATCCGCCGACGAGGTGCCCGGCTCATTGTCCGGTTCCGTGCTCGTCGAATCCTCCGGCTCTGTGCTCGGCACGTGGGAACCGGACGCCACCGCGCGTCGGGGCCTCTTCCGCTCGGCGCGAGGCTCCTCCCCGCGCTCGGGAAAGACGAGGGAGTCCAGGAGCGTGGGCGAGAGCGGAGTCGCCGCAGGGGCGGGCTCGCTCACCGCGGGTAGGGCGATGATCGCTGAGGACGGGTCCAGGTCCGTGGGCTGGCTCCTCGCCACCACCCGGCGCCGTCCGCCACGGGGAGCGCGCACGGGCGAGGCCGTGCCCGGGGTCGACGACGCAGGCGCGCCTCCGTCGTCGTCCGCACCCGAGGTGGGCGCGGGTTCGGCGGCGTCCTCGGCCACGGGAGCCGGATCCGCTGTGGGCTGTTCCTGGTGCGGGGATTCCGGCGCCTCATGGGCGCTCGCCGCCGCAGCCGCGATCGTGGCCATGGTGACGCGGGTGGCCTGCGCCTTCGCCACGTCCACGGGCTCCGCCGCCGCTGGCGGCTCCACACTCGGGCGAGGCTGCTGGTTTTGCGACGAGCCCCCGCCCCGACGGTTGTTGCGGCGGCCGGAGTCCTGGTAACCCTCGTTGCCGCCCTTCTCCACGGGGTGGTCGTGGACCACGATGCCGCGGCCGGCACAGTGGGTGCAGACCTCGGAGAAGACCTCCACGAGGCCCTGGCCCACCCGCTTGCGGGTCATCTGCACGAGGCCGAGGCTTGTCACCTCCGCCACCTGGTGGCGGGTGCGGTCACGGCCGAGGCACTCGATGAGCCGGCGGAGGACGAGGTCCCGATTGGACTCGAGCACCATATCGATGAAGTCGATCACGATGATGCCGCCGATATCGCGCAGCCTGAGCTGGCGCACGATCTCCTCTGCCGCCTCGAGGTTGTTCTTGGTCACGGTCTCCTCGAGGGAGCCGCCGGAGCCGGTGAAGCGGCCCGTGTTGACGTCCACCACGGTCAT
>JAAZBW010000246.1 GCA_012513625.1 Actinomycetales bacterium
GGGAGGTTGTCCGCCGGGACGACCTCGCCACCCTCAACCACTCCACCCGCCCCGTGGTGATGTTGGAGCTTGCCGAGTTCAAGAACCCGGAGGAGTCGCAGGCCGTGCAGGACCCGGAGGTCCGCCAACGCTACGCCCAGGGACTCGCAGCCGGTGCCGCCACCTGGGTGGCTGACCAGTAGGCGGCATCGCGCGGGTGCCCCCCCACGCCGAGTGTGTACCGCCCCAACTGCGTACCACGCCGGCTGCCCGCCACGCCCAGGGTGTGCCGAAAGTTGGGTGGGCCCAGCTTTCGCCACACAGTCGACGAGAGTTCAGTCGCTGAAAGGAAGCCGCACCTATCCCGCGTTCTGGAAGCCGATCACCTGATCGGCGAAGTCCTGCGTGGCCCGCGCCACGTGGAATGCCGCACCCGTGAACGAGTCCGTGCAGTGCATGCCATCCATCCGGGAGGTGCAGAAGAATCGCCCCGCAGAGGAACTGACGTCGTACTCCAGTGCTGGGCCCGTCCGCACGGCCTCCGTGGCACAGTCCGCGCGCGCCCCCTCCGAATCCACCACCACAGTCACCGGCTCGCCGGCGGTGCAACTCCCTGCCGGCGTGAAGTCGTACTCGTAGATCGTGCAGCGGCCGCCGTCATCCGTGAGGTTGCAGGCGATGTTCCCGGACGGCGAGGTGAACTCCCGGTCCTCCCGCGCGCTCCCTGGCGCTGATACCACCGGAATCACCCAGTCGCGCGACGCCAACGTGCCGATCTCCGGCGCACTGGCCTCGGCCGAGTCGGCCACCTGCACCGCCCAGCCCGCGTTGCACCGCTGCTGGAGGGTGAGAAGCGCCTGCAGTGTGGTGGCGTCCGCGCGCTCGCTCGCGTCCCCGCCCAACTCCCTCGCGATACCAGCGAGCCGGATCAGCCCCTCCGAATCCGCCGCAGCGTCCGTGCACTCACTCGCCCCGGCCGACTGGATCACCTCGTCCTGCAGCGCGGCGAACTCGGCTTCCAGTTCCGATTCGGGCGCCTCCGAGGTGGGTGGCTCCGTAATCTGCGGCTCCGTGGTGGCCGGCTCCGGCGTGGTGGGTGCCTCCACCGTGGGAGCGGGGTTCGCCACGGGGATCTCCGGCTCCCCTCCACCGCCCGCCAGCGCCCACACCACCACACCGATCAGTACCACCGCCCCCACAATCCCCGCGATCCACGCCGCGGGCGGCACCTTCCGCTTCGGCTCCTCCTGGTACGGCCCCTGCGGCGGGTAGCCGTACCCCGGGTACGACGACGCAGGTTGGCTCCCAGCACCGCCCTGCCCATACCCGGGCTGGCCACTGCCCGTGGCCGCCCCGTACTGCGCGTACTGCGGCTGCTGGCCCTGCTGTGGCGCCATGCCGCCGTAGGACGCATTCGGGCCACGCACCGGATCCCACGGCGAACTGCCGGTCGGCCGCTGCACGATCGACTCCCGCTGCACCCCGCCCGGGGGCGCCACCGGCTGGGTGGACGGCTCGGGCCGGAACTCCGTGCCCGCGAGTGCCCCCACCCCGGGAATCCTCTCCACCGGCGCCTCCGGGGCCGATGGCTCTTCGGCCGGCTCCTCCGGCTCGGGCGATCCCGCCACCGGCGCCCCGTACACCGCCGTCGCGTCATCGACGGGCCCCGCCAACGCCGTCTGCTCGAGTTCCGCCTCGGGTGACTCGACGACGGGCCCCGCCAACGCGGTTTCCTCGAGTTCCGCCTCGGGTGACTCGACGACGGGCCCCGCCAACGCCGTTTCCTCAGGTTCCGCCTCGGGCGACTCGACGACCGGCCCGGCCTCCGCCGTCGGGACGCTGGGCACTGCGGGAGCCGGCGGGCCCGAGCGCCGGGCGAGCGCCGCATCCACCTCCGGGATGCCGAGCCGGCCCAACCAGGAGAGGAGGTCCGGGTAGGTGGCGGGATTCCCGGCGAGGAGCGCGAGGACGTCCGGATTCTCCTGGGCGAGCCGGTACAGCGTGGCGGCGTCCGTTGCAGGATCGGACGCGAGGCGGCGGGCCTCGTCGGCGGTGAATGCCATCGCGAATCCATCCTTCCGGCAGGGCGTCCGTGGATCGGGCGCGGGCGCACGAAGCGCGCAAATCACACTACACACCCGGTCTGCGCATGTGGAGGCCATCGGGGGGCCGTACCGTGGGGCGGGTGAAACGGCTACTCGGCGTGATGCTGGTGGTGCTCGGCCTCGGAGGCATCGCACTCGGGGCGGAGGCGTGGACGCGCTCCACGATCGCGAACCGCATCACGGCGGGGGCGGAGGAGTACCTCGGCGTGACCCCGGACGTGACGCTGCACGGCGGGCTCGTTCTACCTCAGGTGATCTCCGGAACGCTGCAGCGGGTGGACGTCACGGCGCCCAGGGTCAGCTACGCCGGCTTCACGGTGGTGGACGTGCGCGGCACGGCCTCCGGAATCGAGACCAGAGATCCGTACACGGCGGACCGGATTCGTCTCTCCGCGCGTGTCACCACGGAGGAGCTGAACCGGCTCTATGGGGAGGTCTCGCCGATCGGCGGGGAGATCACCTCCCAGAACGGCACCGTCGGGCTGCAGGGGCAGGTGCTGGGGCAGACCCTCGGCATCGCGTTCGACCTCACGGTCACCGAGGGCGCGATCCACCTGAACCCCAACGAGGTCTACCTGAACAATGACCGGGCGGACATCTCCGTGCTCGCGATGATCCTCACCGGCATCGATCAGGAGATCCGGATCCCCGTGGACCTCCCGCAGGGGCTCCGCCTCCAGTCCGCCGCCGTGCGGGACAACGGGATCGTGCTGGATGTCCGGGGCGAGAACCTCGTGCTCACAGACCTCCAGCCGTAGGCCGCTGCGAAAGCCTCAGCCGGACTTCTCCCGCGAGGCCTCCATCGCCGCGGCCCGCTTCGCCAGCATCTCGTTGTATGCGCGCAGTTCGGCGTCGTGGTCCCGGTCCGCCCGGCGGTCGATCCGCACGGCGTCCTTCGCGTCCGCCCGGGACCACGCCACGGCCAGCACCACTGCGAGCACCAGCGTGGGCATCTCGCCGATGCCCCAGGTGATGAAGCCGCCGATCTGCTGGTCCACCATCGCGTCCACCCACCAGGAGAGCCCGAGCCGCCCAAAGTAGTCGGCGGCCAGCAGTTGGGTCATGTTCGCGAGTGAGAGGCCGAAGAAGGCGTGGAAGATCATGACCGCGAACAGCATGATGAGCCGCGCCGCATGCGTGGGTCGCTTGGTGCCCGGATCGATCCCGATCACGGCGTTCATGAACAGGTAGCCCGCCAGTGTGAAGTGCACGATCATCAGCACGTGCCCCACGTGGTACCGCAGCGCGAGTGAGAGCAGGTCCGTGTAGTAGAAGAGGAACAGGGATCCCACGAAGTTGATGCTCGCCACGATCGGGCTGGACCATATCTGCGCGTACCGAGAGTGCAGGAGCGAGAGGATCCATTCGCGCGGCCCACGCGATCCGTCCCGCCGCGCCGGCACGGCCCGCAGCAGCAGCGTGATGGGTGCCGCGAGCACGAGGAGGATGGGGAACGTCATCACGAGGAGCATGTGCATGATCATGTGGGCGGAGAACAGCACCACCCCGTACACGTACGGGCCGCCGCACACGATCCACACGAAGAAGATCCAGGCCACCACCCACATCACGCTCCGGCTCACCGGCCACGAATCGCCCCGCGAGCGGAGCCGGCGCACCCACATCAGGTACACGAAGATCGCCGCGAACGCCGCCGTGAGATAGAGAGGGTCCCAGTGCCACTGCGTGAACCACGTGGTGAAGGTGGGCAGCGGCGGCTCGGGATACTTGGTGAGCTGGAATACGGCGGACGGATCCACCACCGGATCCTGCGGCACGGGCGGTGCGGAACTGCCGAGCGCTACCGCCACCCCCATCACCGCGCCCATCACCGCCACCTCCACGGCCGCGAGCCGGAGGAAGAGGCCGGGCCTCTCGGCCAGCTGCGGGATGGTGCGCCGGCGGTGTTCCCAGCCGATCCAGCCAAGCAGCGCCCACAGCAGGATCTTCACCAGTAGCAGCCGCCCCCAGGGCGTCAGAACCAGATCGGCCGGCCCATTCAGCCGGATCACGGACGCGAAGACCCCGGAGCCGCCCACGAGCACGAAGCACCAGAGTGCGATCGCCGAGTACCGCGCCGCCGCCCGCTCCAGTTCCGGCCCGAGCCTGCGATAGACCGCCACCATGGCCGCGAGCCCGCCCGCCCACAGTCCGAGCGGCAC
>JAAZBW010000247.1 GCA_012513625.1 Actinomycetales bacterium
GATCAGGTGGCCGATCGAGAACGCGTGCGTCATCCGGGCAGTGATCCAGAGGTGGATGGGCTTGGTGAGGTCGGGGGCGCCGTCGTCGTCGAGCCAGGCGAACCCGCCCGGGACCGCAGCGGGGCGGGCGAACTCGAGCAGGGCGCGGGCTTCGGGGAGGCGGGTGAGCTGGGAGGAGGTCATGGGGAAAGCCTAGGACGGGGGCCGCGGACGCGGGCCATCGCGGCTCGCTGCCTCTGCCCGCTGCCCCGCCACCCGAGCCTGCCAGCCACCCGAGCCCGGCCGCCCTACGCCCGGTTCACGTACGGCTCGTCCCGCATGGTGATCCCGAGCGGGGCGAGCACCTCCCCGATCCGCTCCAGCCGCTGCGAGGCGTCCTCGGGCACCTCGGTGGTGCCCTCGAGCGTCAGGCGCGCGTACGCCGTCGTGCCGCCGACCACCACCGTGGCCCACACCAGTTCAGGCACCTCCGCGAGCTGGAGGGTGGCAAGCGCGGCCTCGGCGAGCGCCGGATCGGGGACGCCGCCCCCGGTCAGGGTGACCTGGAAGGTGGGGTCACCCCACGTCTCGAGCCGGTCGGTGCCGTCCGCGAGGTGCCGAGTTCCCACCACGGAGACGTGCACGGCCGTGGGCATGCCGGGCCGCTCGAGGTGCTCGGCGAGCGCATGCGCATCGTGGGCGGCGGACTCGAGCACCTCCTGCATCGCGACAGTATCGACGGCCCCGCTCCCGTCGGCGTACAGGTAGACGAGGCTCTCGGCTTCCCCGTACTCGCCGTAGTCGGCGGTGCCGGGCCAGCCGGGGCGGATCGCCCCGTCCACGAACCGGCCCTCACCCGTGGGGGAGAGCAGCTGCTCCGCGGTCTCGAGGTGCAGTTCCTCGTAGCCGAGCCACTCGAACGAAAGCCGGTTCGAGACGTGCAGCGCGAGCACCGGCGGCGCCGGGAACTGCGGCTCGATCACGTCCAGGTACACCCCGTGCACGCCCTCGTGGAGCGCGGCGAGTTGCGCGGCGTCCAGCTCAGTGGCCGTGTGTGCGTGGAGCACGGCGTGCGGCGCGGTCAGGACGAGGTCCTCGGGTGGCGGCTGGTCCGCGGGCAGGTTGGCGTTCGTGCCGTTCGTGCTGCTCGTGCCACTTGTGCCGGGCTCGCCGAAGCAGATGTCGCCACCCACGTCCGCCCGGGCACGCTCCACGAACTCGAGGGCCTCGAGCGCGCGCACCGCCTCCGCGCTGATCGCCTCGCAGTCCGGGGCGGTAGGGGAGGTGGTGCCGCCCGCTGTACCTGTCGTCGTCGGGGACGACGACGGAACTTCCGCCCCGTACGAGCCTCCCGTCGCGGCGGGGCTGGCCGGGGAGGCGCCGGTGCTGCCCGGGACCACCGGCTGCCCGGGTGCGCAGGCCGCGAGCAGGCCCGCCATCAGGAGGAGTGCGGCCGCCGAGCGGGCCCGGGTTCGTCTGATCACCGGGCTCACGTTAGGGCGTGGCGCGGTGGGTTCCAACCACATCCGGCACCTGCGGCGTAGCAGGGCCGGGCGGGGGTGGGGTGGGCGGCGGGTGTGGCGGGGCCGGCCGCGGGTGGCGTGACATCATGCAGGGAGCACGTCGAGGAGGAGGTGGCCCGAGTGGCCGAGCACGATCACGGAGGCGCGCCTGCACCCGGCCCCACCCCCACGCCGGGCCCCGCCCACCTCGCGATGCCGGGCCCCACCCCCACACGTGACGGAACCCAACCCCCAGCCCTCGGGGCGCGGACGTGGTGGGTGGTGGTGGTCGTCGGGCTGGTGGGACAGCTCGCCTGGACGATCGAGAACATGTACCTGAACCTGTTCGTCTACGAGCGCATCTCGCCGGATCCGGCCGTGATCGCCGCCATGGTGGCCATCTCCGCCGTGGCCGCCACGGTGGCGGCGATGCTGGTGGGCGCGTGGTCCGACCGCGTGGGCGCCCGC
>JAAZBW010000018.1 GCA_012513625.1 Actinomycetales bacterium
CAGGAACTCCTTGACCTCGTGGGCCTCGGAGACCGCGGAGGTGCATACCCCACCCAGCTCTCCGGCGGTCAGCAGCAGCGCATCGGGATCGCACGTGCGCTCGCGGCCGAGCCGGACGTTCTCCTGTGCGACGAGCCCACCTCGGCCCTCGACTCGGACACCACGGCCTCGATCCTGGACCTCATCCGGGACATCAGGGACCGCCTCGGCGTGACGGTGGTGATCATCACCCACGAGATGGAGGTGGTCCGCCGCGCCTGCGACGCCGTCACGCTCCTCGAGAACGGAACCGTTGCCGAGAGCGGCCGGATCGCCGAGGTGGTGGCCCAGCCCGGCACGCGACTCTCCCGCGCACTCGTCCCCCTCCCGCCCGTCCCGGACACGGATGATGCGGTGGTGGACATCTTCTTCACCTCCACGCCCGGCGAGCCCACCGGCTCCCGCGTGTTCGATGTGGTTGCGCAACTCGGCGGGGACATCACCGCCGCCACGTTCGAGACCCTCGGCAATACCCAGGTGGGCCGGGTGGCCCTCTCCGCCCCGCGGGGAGACGTGGAACGGCTCGCCCGCGGCCTCCGTGAGGCGGGACTGCACGTGCAGGGGAGGACCACATGAGCGCCGCCGTAACGGGAGGTGCGCTCGCGGTACTGGCCGCCCGCGCCGCCGAGACGGTCTCCGCCGTCGCCCCCATGGACGATACGTGGTTCAACAACCGCTACATCCAGATGGAGTTCTGGCCCAAGGCGCTCGATACGTTCAACATGACCGTGATCTCCACGGCGCTCACGGTGCTGCTCGGCCTTCCGCTGGGGCTCGCGCTCGTGGCGAGTTCCGCGAAGGGCCTCGCCCCCAATCGCGCGCTCAACCAGGTGGTGAGCGGGATCGTGAACGTGGGCCGCTCCGTCCCGTTCATCATCCTGATGGTGATCGTGGCACCCCTCACCCTCCTCATCACCGGTTCGCGCATCACGTGGTACTCCGCGCTCGTGCCGCTCACCCTCGCGGCGGTGCCGTTCTTCGCGCGGCTCGTGGAGACCTCGGTCTCCCAGGTGGGGCAGGGCAAGGTGGAGGCCGCCCTCATGATGGGCGCCTCCCGCCCGCAGGTGATGTGGGACGTGCTCGTACGCGAGTCCCTCCCGGCGCTCATCCAGAACGTGACCGTGCTGCTCGTGACCCTCATCGGCTACACCGCCATGGCGGGCGCAATCGGTGCGGGCGGCCTCGGCCAGCTCGCCATCAACCAGGGCTACAACCGCAACATGTGGGACGTGGTCTACATCTCCACCGGCGGCATCCTCGTGATGGTGATGGTCTTCCAGTTCGCGGGCGACATGCTCAGCCGGCTGGTGGACCACCGCAGGCGCTGACACCAGCCGGACCCCGATCGCCGCACGGCGCCTCGAATCCTTCGACCCCCTAAAAATACGGAAAGGTAACAACAATCATGCGTACACCTCGCATCCTCTCTCTCGCGGCCGGTGCCGCGGCACTCTCGCTGACCCTCGCCGCGTGCGGTGGTACGGCCTCCACGGACCCCACGACGACGGGGGCGGCCTCCGAGGCCGACCTCGCCATCGTGGTGGGCGCCACTCCGGTGCCCCACGCCCAGATCCTCACCTGGATCTCGGACAACCTGGCCGAGGAGGCGGGCCTCACGATCACCGTGGGGGAGTTCACCGACTACCCCTCCGGTAACCGTGGCCTCGCCGACGGCGACTACGACGCCAACTTCTTCCAGCACGTGCCCTACTTCGAGGCGCAGGTGGAGGAGAACGGCTACGAGATCGAGCACTCTGTGGGCATCCACATCGAGCCCTACGGCGTGTACTCCGAGACCCTGACGGACATCGCTGACATCCCGGAGGGTGGCAAGATCTCCGTGCCGAACGACCCGTCCAACCAGGCGCGCGCGCTCTGGCTGCTGGAGGACGCCGGCGTGTTCACGCTGGACGAGTCTGTGGACGACCCCACGATCTACGACCTCGCGGACAACCCCAAGAACATTGAGCTCGTGGAGCTCGATGCGGCACAGCTCGCCACCACCCTCGCGGACGTCTCGGCTGCCGTGATCAACGGCAACTACGCGCTCGACGCCGGCCTCGTGCCGTCCGAGGACGCGATCGTGCTCGAGTCCGGTGAGGACAACCCGTACGCCAACATCGTGGCGTTCCGCGCGGGCGAGGGCGCTGACCCGGCCGTGGTGAAGCTCATCGAGCTCCTCACCTCGGATGAGGTCCGCTCCTACATCGAGGAGACCTGGCCGAACGGTGAGGTCATCCCGGCCTTCTGATCGGGGCTC
>JAAZBW010000248.1 GCA_012513625.1 Actinomycetales bacterium
AATGCCGCCATGTTCAACAAGATCCTCGTGGACTACTACGATTCCCCAACCCCGCTGCAGCAACTCGCGTCCTTCAATATCCCCGAGGCGCGCACGGTGCTCATCAACCCATTCGACCGTTCCGCCACCCACGGGATCATCCGGGCGATCCGCGATTCGGACCTCGGCGTGAACCCCACGGACGACGGGCAGGTGATCCGGGTGAACCTGCCGATGCTCACCGAGGAGCGCCGCAAGGACTACGTGAAGATGGCCCGCACCAAGGCCGAGGATGCCCGGATCGCGGTCCGTAGCGTCCGCCACAAGGCCAAGGACATCCTCGAGCGCGCCAAGAAGGACGGCGATGTGGGTGAGGACGAGGCCGTGCGGGGGGAGAAGGACCTGGAGGCCCTCACCAAGCGGTTCGTCGATCAGATCGATGAGTTGCTCGCCGGCAAGGAGAAGGAACTCCTCGAGGTCTGATGGCGAAGCCGGGTTCGGACAAGGCGGAGGTCCAGGAGGCGGGCGGTGGTCACGGTCGCGCAGGCCGCGACCTCGGCGTCGCCATCCCGGTCGGGATCGGCCTCCTCGCCGTCATCGCGCTCTCGCTCGCCTTCCGGGTGGAATTCTTCGTTGCACTCGTGGCGGTCGCAGCGCTGGCCGGCCTGCAGGAGCTCGCCCAGGGCCTCGCCTCCCGGAGTATCCATATCCCGTTCGCCCCACTCGCCGTCGGCACCGTGGGAATGGTGGCCTCCGCATGGGTGGGTGGCCCGGAGGCGCTCCTCACCGCCCTGCTCCTGACGGTTGCCACGGTGTTCGTCTGGCGCGTCCTCGACGGCGGAGGCAGGGAGGCGGCAGGGGATGCGGCCGCGGGGGCATTCGCGGCGGCGTACGTTCCGTTCCTCGCGAGCTTCGCGGTCCTCATCGTGCGCCACGAGGACCACGGAGTGATCCTCGTGGTCACGTTCCTCCTCATGGTGGTGGGAAACGACACGGGTGGGTACATCGCCGGGGTCCTCTTCGGCCGCCACCCGATCGCTCCTAGCATCAGTCCCAAGAAGTCCTGGGAGGGTGTGGGCGGCTCGATCGTGCTGTCCGTGGCGGTGGCCTACGTGATGCTCGTGGCAGTGCTCGGCGCACCCTGGTGGTCCGCGCTCGTGCTCGGCCTCCTGACGGTCCTGACCGCCACCACTGGGGACTTTGCCGAGTCCCTCATCAAACGTGATTTGGGCCTGAAAGACTTTGGCTCGATCCTGCCCGGACATGGAGGCGTTCTGGACCGCATCGATTCCCAGCTGGTGGCCGCACCGGCCTGCTTCTTCATTTTCTCCCTGGTGGTGGCATGAGCGAGGAGTTCCGCGGCCCGGAGTCCTACCGCCCGATCGAGTCCCTCGACGCGGCGCTCCGCCTGCCGCTCACGTTCACAGAGCGCCGTCGCGGCAAGCCTCCCCGGCACCTCGCGGACCTCACCCTCGCCGAGAGGAAGGATGTGCTCTCGGAGTCCGGGTTGCCCGGTTACCGCGCGGATCAGCTCTCCCGCCACTACTTCGCGCACCTGACCCGCTCCGCGGAGGAGATGACGGACCTTCCGGCGCAGGACCGGGAGGAGATGGTGGCCGCACTCCTCCCGGAGCTTGCCACCGAGGTACGCCGGCTTTCGGCCGATGACGGCGCCACGGTCAAGACCCTCCTCGAGCTGTTCGACGGGACCCGGATTGAGTCCGTCCTCATGGCCTACCCGGGCCGTAACACGGTGTGTATCTCCTCGGAGGTGGGCTGCGGGATGGCGTGCCCGTTCTGCGCCACCGG
>JAAZBW010000249.1 GCA_012513625.1 Actinomycetales bacterium
CCAGCCCGCGATCGCCCAGTGGAACCTCGCCCGATTCGGGGAGACCCTCCTCCCGCTGATCGCGAAGGACCCAAAGGACGCGGTCGCGCCCGTGACGGAGGAGCTGAGCGCGTTTGCCGGAGCCTACGCTCGCGAGATCGGTGCCCGGATGGCCGCCAGGTTCGGCCTGCCGGAGCAGGATCGGCAGCTGGTGGAGGACGCGCTGGGCCTGCTCCACCGCCACCGGGTGGACTACACGAAATTCTTCCGCCGCCTCGCCAGAGGTACCGCGGACGAGCTCTTCGCAGGGGCAGCAGATTGGGAACCCGCTACCGGGGCAGCCGCCGAGGCGCTTCGTGCTACCGAGGCCGCCGGCCCGCCCGACTTCCGCTCGTGGCACGCTCGCTGGCGCGCCGCTGTGGGGGACCGGAACGCCGCGGCAGAGCGCATGAATGCGGTGAACCCCGCCTACATCCCGCGCAACCACGTGGTGGAGTCCGCCCTCGCCAGCGCAGGCGCTGGGGACCTCGCCCCACTCGAGCGGCTGCTGGTGGCGCTACGCAACCCGTTCGAGGACCGTGCCGAGCTCGCGGACCTGGGCGAGCCCCCGCCGTCGGGGAGTGGACCGCACGTGACCTACTGCGGCACCTGACGCGCCCCCGCAGCGCGCGAGGCGCCGTCCGGCCGGGGGAGCCCGGGAGAGCGTCCTGGCGCGCGAGCCCGCCGCAGTGGGACCGGGGAGGAAGCGCGGCCGGCGTGGTGTCAGAGTTCCCGACGTCGGAAAATCGCGAGCGCGAGCACGAGGGCCACCAGCGCGGCCAGGATCCCCGTGAGGACCGGCCACAGCGGCACCTCACCCCCACTCGCGGCGGTGCCCACGGCCTCGGGGAGACCGGCGGGCGTGTAGGAGCGTGCCGGACCCCACAGGCCGAGGATCCCGAGCACGATGTAGCCCCCGAGGCCCACGCCGAGCGCCGCGATCGTGCTGGAGAAGGCGCACGAGGCGGCCATCGTGATCGCGAGCAGGAGCAACGCCAGCACGGACCATGCGCCCACGGACCTCCAGAGTGGACCGAGGTCCACCTCCTCGAACAGGAGGAGCGTGCTCCCGGACACCACGGCGGTGCCGAGCACCACGGCCACCGCGGACACCGCCACCGTGCTGGTCACCTTGGCGAGCACGAACGCCCGCCGGGAGAGCGGCTTGGTGAGCGGCATGACGAGGGTGCCGGAGGAGGCCTCCCCGGCCACGGACCCGGCGGCGAGGCCCAGCACCACGAACATGAGGAGCTGCGCGAGGTCACCGCTCCACTGGACGGCCACATCGAGGTACGTGGGGTCCGGCACCTGGATCACGAGACCATCGCCCAACGCGGTGGCGAGGATCTCCGGTGCGAAGCGCGCGATCAGCGGATCCAGCAGGGCGAAGAAGGCGAATGTGGCGGCCATAAGCCAGATGCGCCAGGTGCGGACGAACTCGCGGAACTCCTTCGCAAGCATGGGGAGGAAGCCATCGAGGGCGGCATTCCTGCCTCGCCCTCGGCGAGCGGCGGTGGACGTGCCGGCCGTCATGACCGCACCCCCGTCCCGGAGACGAGGTCCACGAACACGTCCTCGAGGCTTGCCTGCACCGGCTCGAGGCGCTCGAGTGGCCAGCCGTGGGCCGCGAGTACCGCCGGGATACGCAGCGCCGCCGCCGCGGGGTCCTGGACGCTGAGCAGGAACATTGGCGCCTCCCCGCGCCGGGGTGGCTCCACGGAGAGTTCGAGGAACCACGCCTCGCCCGCGAGGGCGGCACGGAGTTCGGCCTCGGGAGCGTTGGTGGCGAGGCGGCGCTGTTCGGAGCCGCCGTAGCGCTGGCGGAGGGCAGCGGTGGTGTCTGCCGCCACCACCCGGCCGTGGTCCACCACGGCCACCCGATCGCACACGCGCTCCACATCCGAGAGGACGTGCGTGGAAAAGAACACGGTGGCCCGGGCGCCGAGCGTGCTGATGAGCTCGAGCACCTCGTGGCGCCCCAGTGGGTCCAGCGCGGAGGTGGGCTCGTCCAGCACCAGCAGTTCGGGCGAGTTGACGAGCGCCTGGGCAATCCCGAGGCGCTGCTTCATGCCGCGGGAATAGCCTCCGATGGCCGTGCGCACGCCGGAGAGACCCACCATTTCGAGGAGCATCCCCGCACGCCTGCGGGCGGTGGCCTGGTCTATCTCGAAGAGGGCGGCAGCGAATGCGAGCGCCTCCGGGGCGCGCATCCACGGGTAGAAGGCCGGCACATCGGGGAGGTAGCCGAGCCGCGGCGCCACCCGGTGAGCGCCCACGGTCACGTCTTCCCCGAGCAGCCGGGCGTTGCCGGAGTCCGCCCGGGCGAGGCCGAGGAGGATCCGAATCGCCGTGGTCTTGCCCGCACCGTTCGGGCCGAGGAACCCGAACACCGAGCCGCGCGGCACCTCGAGGGTGAGACCGTCGAGCGCGCGGGTGCCGTTGAAGGTCTTCGTGAGTCCCTCGACGGCGATCGCGGCCTCGCTCACCGCTGCTCACCCCCGTAGAGCTCATCGAGGA
>JAAZBW010000250.1 GCA_012513625.1 Actinomycetales bacterium
AGCAGTTCGCCCGGCCGCACCCGGTCCGTCTTGGTGACGGCGGCGATCACCGGGGCGCGTGCCGCGAGCGCCAGCTCGGTCACGAACCGGTCCCCCGGGCCGATCCTCTCGTCCGCGGGCAGGCAGACGAGCACCGCGTCCACGTCATCGAGGGACTCATGGACCATCTCGTTCAGGCGCTTGCCGAGCAGCGTGCGCGGCCGGTGCAGTCCGGGCGTGTCCACGAGGACCAGTTGACCCTCCTCCCGGTGCACCACCCCCCGGATGGCGCGCCGCGTGGTCTCGGGCCGGTCGGACATGATCGCGATCTTCTCACCCACGAGGGCGTTCGTGAGGGTCGACTTTCCCGCGTTCGGCCGGCCCACCACGGCCACGAACCCAGCCCGGAAGTCCTCGGGCCACCCGGAGATGGTCACTCCTCCACCGCCTCGTCCGCCTCGCGCTGCACGAGCATGGTGACGATCTGGCGGCGCCGGCCCCCCGAGCGCTCGGCGAGGAGGCGCAACCCGTGGACGGTCACCTCGGCGCCCTCGATCGGGACCCGGCCGAGCGTCTTGGTGAGGAGGCCACCCGCGGTGTCCACGTCGTCGTCGTCGAGGTCGAGGTCGAACAACTCGCCGAGGTCCGTCACGGGGAGGCGGGCCGGGATCCGGAAGGCGCCGTCCTCGAGCGGCTGGACCGCCAGGAAGTGGGCGTCGTGCTCGTCCTGCACCTCACCCACAAGTTCCTCGATGAGGTCCTCCATGGTGACGAGCCCCGCCACCCCGCCGTACTCGTCGATCACGATCGCGATGTGGAAGAGCTCGGTCTGCATCTCGCGCATCAGCTCGTCCACCGGCTTCATCTCCGGCACGAGCCGGGCGGGCCTCATCACCTCGGCCACGGTGACGCGGGCGGAGCCCGGACGCCTGGACGCACGCAGTGCGTCCTTGAGGTAGGCGACACCGAGGATATCGTCCACGTTCTCCCCGATCACGGGGACGCGGGAGAAGCCGGACCTCACGAACAGGGCGAGCGCCTTGTCCAGCTCGGAGTCCGAGGCGAGCGTGATCATGTCCGTCCGCGGCACCATGACCTCGCGGGTGAGGGTGCGCCGGAGCTCGAACACGGACTGGAGCATGGCCCGCTCAATATCCTCGATGTGCTCGTTCTCGGTCACGAGGTCCACCATGTCCCGCAGGTCCTCCTCCGCCTGTTCCCGTTCCTCGATGCTGCGGACCGTCTCCTTGGCACGGCGCCGCGTGAGCGCGATCCAGGGGCGGGCGAGGTGGCCGAGGAGCGAGAGGACCGGGGCGAGCCGGTGCACGAGCAAACCAGGATTGCGGCGACCGTACTCGCGCGGTGAGGCACCCATCACAAGGGTGGCGAGGAGCACCGAGGCTCCAACCGAGGCGAGGAGGACCGACCACCAGGTGGGCAGCAGGTCTGCGATGAGCAGGGTGATCGCCACCGCGGCGGTCAGCTCCGCCACGAGCCGGGCGAACGCGGTGCCCACCATCACCTCGGTGCGTCGCTCGAGGATGCGTGCGCAGGACTCCGCGCGGGGGCGGCCCTCCTGCCGGAGGTCGGCCACATGGGAGCGGGTGAGGCGCTGGAGCGCCGTCTCCGCCGCGGAGAACGAGGCGCCGAGCGCCACACCGATCACGCCCAGGATGGCGAGGAACGCCATGGGCGTGCCGGATATCAGGCCCTCCATCAGCGGCTCGCGAGGAAATTGAGCAGCAGGGTCCGCTGCAGTCCGAACATTTCCTTCTCTTCCTCCGGCTCGGCATGGTCGAATCCGAGCAGGTGCAGGATGCCGTGGACGGTGAGCAGGAGCATCTCGTCCAGGGTGTGGTGTCCGGCAGCACGGGCCTGTTCGGCCGCCACCGCCGGGCAGATGACGATGTCCCCGAGGATCCCGGGAGGGCTTGGCTCACCGGGACGGCCGGGGCGCAGCTCGTCCATCGGGAAGCTCATCACGTCCGTGGGGCCGGGAAGGCCGAGCCAGCGCACGTGGAGCTCCTCGATCACGTCCGGCTCCACGAACATGAGGGAGAGCTCCGCCTGCGCGTGGACGTGCATCTCGTTCAGCACGTAGCGGGCGAGCGTCTCGAACTCTGCCCCGTCCAGCTCGTGTGTGGTCTCGTTCAGGACCTCGATGCTCACCGTCGCTCCGTCCGGTGGGGACCACGGTGGGTCCGCTCCTGGGACCCCTGCCGTTCGTCCCAGCGCTCGTAGGCGTCGATGATCTCGGCCACGAGGCGGTGGCGCACCACGTCCGCCGAGGTGAGGCGGCAGAACGCCACATCCTCGATCCCGTCGAGGATCTCCTGGACCACCCGGAGTCCGGAGCGGACCCCGCCCGGCAGGTCGATCTGGGTCACATCCCCCGTGACCACCACCTTCGAGTTGAATCCGAGGCGGGTGAGGAACATCTTCATCTGCTCCGCAGAGGTGTTCTGCGCCTCGTCGAGGATGATGAACGCGTCATTCAGTGTGCGGCCGCGCATGTAGGCCAGCGGCGCCACCTCGATGGTGCCGGCCGCCATCAGCTTCGGGATCGAATCCGGGTCCACCATGTCATGCAGCGCGTCGTACAGCGGCCGCAGGTAGGGGTCGATCTTCTCGGAGAGGCTGCCGGGCAGGAAGCCGAGCCGCTCCCCCGCCTCCACTGCCGGCCGGGTGAGCACGATCCGGTTGACGGCCTTGGACTGGAGCGCATTCACCGCCTTCGCCATCGCGAGGTAGGTCTTTCCCGTTCCGGCAGGACCGATGCCGAACGTGATCGTGTTCGCGTCGATTGCGTCCACGTACGCCTTCTGGCCGAGGGTCTTCGGGCGGATGGTGCGCCCCCGGGAGGAGACGATGTTGGCCGTCAGCACGTCCGAGGGTGAGGCCGAGTAGTTGGTGAGCATCCCGATCGCCCGCTGCACGGCGTCCGGGGTGAGGGGGGTGCCGGTGCGCGCGATGGGCACGAGCTCCTCCACGAGCCGCTGGGCCATCGTCACGTCCCCCACCGGGCCGGTGAGGGTGATGATGTTGCCGCGGGCGTGGATGTCCACCCCCGGGAAGCCTGTCTCGATGGTGCGGAGAACCTCGTCCCGGGCGCCGAACAGGGTCACGGGATGGACGTCATCCGGGAGTGTCACCCGGTACGTCACGGTGTTGGTGGGCGGCATGCGCTTCTTCCTACGCCCGATCGTGGACGTTCGGCTCCCAATGTTACAGACCGATCCGTTCACGGAGCCGCGAGAAGATCCCGCCCCCGGCGGTCACCTTCGGGGCCACGCGCTCCTCGCCACGCAGGCGGGCCAGTTCCGTGAGCAGCTCCCGCTGCCTCTCGTCCAGCCTGCCGGGAACCTCCACGTCCACGAACACCTTCAGGTCACCGCGGCCTGAGCTCTGCAGGTGGGTGACCCCGAGCCCGCGGAGCGTTTCCGTGTGGCCGGGCTGGGTGCCGGGGGCGATGTTCACCTCGCGCGGGCCGTCGAAGGTCTCCACCACGATCTGGGTGCCGAGCGCCGCCGCAGTGGCCGGCACGGTCACCGAACACACGAGGTCGTCGCCCCGGCGGGCGAAGGTGGTGTCCGACTTCACGCGGAATTCCACATGCAGGTCCCCCGCGGGTCCCGCTCCCGGGCCCACCTCGCCGCGGCCGGGCATGCGCAGCCGGGCGCCGTTGTCCACGCCCGCGGGCACGGATACGGGAATCTTGGCGCGGGTGCGGACCCGGCCGTCCCCCGAACACTCGGGGCAGGGGTCCGCGATGATCGTGCCGTGGCCCTGGCAGTTGTGGCAGGGGCTCGTGGTCATGATCTGGCCGAGGAAGGAACGCGCCACGCGCTGCACCGAGCCTCGCCCATTGCACACCGAGCAGGTGACCGGCGCCGTGCCGGGGCGGCAGCACGTGCCGTGGCAGGTGGGGCAGACCACGGCCGTGTTGACGGTGATCTCGCGCTCCGCGCCGAACACCGCCTCCTCCAGCGTGATCTCCAGCGGCACGAGCGCGTCCTGGCCGCGGCGCCCCCGCGGGACGGGGCCGCGCTGCGAGGAGCCGCCTGCCGCACCGAAGAAGGTCTCGAAGATGTCCTGGAAGCCGCCGGTGAACGGAGAGCCAGCGCCGCCGTTGCGGAGCGCGTCCGTACCACCGAGGTCGTACATGCGGCGCCGCTCCGCATCGGAGAGCACCTCGTAGGAGGTGGAGACCTCCTTGAACCGCTCCTCCGAGCCGGGCCCCGCCACGTCCGGGTGTGTCTGCCGGGCCAGCTTGAGGTAGGCCTTCTTGATCTCGGAGGGGGTCGCGGTCCGTGCCACGCCCAACACCTCGTAGTAATCGCTCACGTATCGCCTGTCTTCGATCAACGGCCGTTCAGGAATTCGGACACGTAGCGCGCCACCGCACGTACCGAGGCCATCGCGGACGGGTAGTCCATCCGCGTGGGTCCGAGGACCGCGAGTGCGCCCACGGGCGCGTTGCCCGCCGCGTAGCTGGTAGTCACCAGGGATGCCTCCGCGAGTCCTTCGTAGTGGTTCTCGGCACCGATGGAGACGGCCACCGTGTCATCGACTGCCAGTTGCTGCAACAACCGCAGCATCACGACTTGTTCCTCAAGCGCGTCGAGGATCGGCCCGATGGTACCGCGGAAGTCCTCGGGAGTCCGCATGAGGTTTGCCGTCCCGGCGAGCACGATCCGCTCCTCCGCCTCCCGGCGGAGCGCGTCCACGAGCGGGGTCAGGATGGCCTGGACCGTTGCGAACTCCTCGGGCCGCACCTCCTCCGATAGCCCGTCCAGCGCGTCCGTGAACTCCGAGAGGAGCTTGCCACCGAGGCGCCGGTTCAGCAGCGAGCGGAGGGAGTCGAGGGTGGCCAGGTCGCTCCTCGATTCCACCATCCGCTGTTCCACCCGGCCCGAGTCCGTGATCGCCACCACGAGCACGTGGTGCTCGCTCAGGCGAACCAGTTCGAGGTGGCGCAGGCTCGCACGTGAGAGGGACGGGTACTGGACGATCGCCACCTGCTGGGTGGCCTGCGCGAGCAGGCGCACGGTCCGCTCCATCACATCGTCCAGGTCCACCGCGTCCACGAGGAAGGTCTCGATCGCGCGCCGCTCGGCCGTGGACAGGGGCTTCAGCTCGTCGATCCGGTCCACGAACGTGCGGTATCCGAGCTCCGTGGGGATACGTCCGGCCGAGGTGTGGGGCTGGGTGATGAGGCCGGCGTCCTCAAGGGCCGCCATATCGTTACGGACGGTGGCCGGCGAGACGCCGAGGTTGTACCGCTCCACGATTGCCCGGGAGCCGATGGGCTCCGAGGACGCCACGTATCCCTGCACGATCGCGGAGAGCACCTGCATGCGCCGCTCTTCCGTTGCCACACGCCCTCCTCACCTCGTTGGTAGCACTCCCAGGTCCCGAGTGCCAATCCTAGGCTGCATCCGGGGGGATCTCCATGGGGTGTGAGCCACGCCGCGAGCCGGCCCGCCCGGGCGCGTTCCGCCGTCGTAGCCTCGGGAGGTGACCGACCGCTACGGACCCGACGTGCTCTCCTCGCCGCGCCCCAATCCCCGCGCGGCCCGCCCCTTCCCCGCCCACGTGGGCGAGGTGGTGGAGGAGGTGGAAACCGGCTTCGTGGGCGCGATCCTCTCGGTGGAGGCGGCCGCTGGGATGCGGGTGGTGGTCCTCGAGGACCGTCACGGCCGCACACGCACCTTCCCACTCGGCCCGGGATTCTGGGTCGACGGCGCAGCTGTGGTCCTCACGCTCCCTCCCCCGGCCGCGGGCTCACGTCCCGACCGCGCCGCGCCCCACGGCCGTACCGCCGGGGGGCGCGCGCTCACCGCCTCCGGTTCCCTCAAGGTGGCCGATGCCCCCGCCCGGGTGGCCCGGGCCAGCCGCATCTGGGTGGAGGGCCGCCACGACGCAGAACTGGTGGAGCGCGTGTGGGGAGACGACCTTCGCGTGGAGGGTGTGGTGGTGGAACTCCTCGACGGCGTGGACAACCTTGCGGCGGCACTCCGCGAGTTCCGTCCGGGGCCGCAGCGGCGCGCCGGCGTGCTCGTGGACCACCTCGTGGCCGGCTCCAAGGAGTCCCGGCTCGTGGCGGGGATGCTCCGGGAACTCGGGGAGGGCCGCGCCGCGCACGTGCGGGTGCTGGGGCACCCCTACGTGGACGTGTGGCAGGCCGTCAGGCCGGAGCGTGTCGGCCTCGGAGAATGGCCGCACGTGCCCCGCGGCACGGACATCAAGGTGGGCACCCTGCGCGCCCTCGGCTGGCCGCACTCCACGCAGGCGGACATCGCGAGCGGCTGGAAGCGGATCCTCGGACGGGTTCGGAACTACCGGGACCTCGAGCCTGCGCTCCTCGGCCGCATGGAGGAACTGATCGACTTCGTCGCGGCCTCGCGGGGCTGAGGCTCCCCGTCTAGGCTCGGCACATGAGCCACATCCCACCGCCGGGAGCGCACGACCCCGCCTCTGCTGACGTCCCCGATCTGCGTTACGAGCTCGACGCGGCGCTCGCCCAGTGTCCGGTACTGCACGACTCCGGCGCCTACACGCTGCTCGGTCATGCGGAGGTGGTGCAGGCTGCCACGGACCCGGAGACGTACTCGAGCGCGGTCTCCCGCCACCGCGCAATCCCCAACTCCCTGGACGGCCACGAGCACGCGGCGTACCGCGAGATCGTGGAACGCTACCTCACCCGCGCGGAGGTGGAGGCACAGGAGGCGCAGTGCCGCGCGCACGCCGAGGCTCTGGTGGCTGGGCTCGAGCGGGGCTCGATGGTCAAGACCCTCACCCACTTCGCGATTCCGTACGCCGTACGCACGCAGCTGGAATGGCTCGGATGGCCTGCGGAGCTGGAGGAGGAACTGGTGGCATGGATGGACCGCAACCGCGCGGCCTCCCGCGCCGGCGACTACCGGCAGACCGCGGCCGTGGCCGCCGAGTTCGACGCCATGATCGAGCGGGTCCTGGAGGCCGGCGACGGCACGGGCGCGGACCCCACCTCCCGGCTCTCCCGCGAGACCGTGCACGGCCGGCCGCTCACCCGCGCCGAGGTGGTCTCGATCCTGCGCAACTGGACCGCGGGCGACCTCGGTTCGCTCGCGAGTTCGCTCGGCGTGCTCGTGCACTACCTCGCGGCGCACCCGCACGTACAGGACACGGTGCGCTCCGCCGTCGCCGAGGGAGACTCCGAGCGCGTGGAGGAGGCGATCCTCGAAATCCTGCGGATCGATGACCCGTTTGTGGCCAACCGCCGCGTCACCACCCGGGAGGTGGAGGTGGCCGGCGTGAAAATCCCGGAGGGCGCGCCGGTGGTGCTCAACTGGACGGCCGCGAACCGGGACCCGCAGGTGGTGGGCGACCCGGACGCGTACTGCCCGGGCGAGAACCGCGAGCACAACCTGGTGTTCGGGATCGGCCCCCACGTGTGCCCCGGGCTCGCACTCTCCCTCATGGAACTCCGCGAGGGACTCGCGGCGCTGCTGCGCGGTACCACCTGGGTGCACGAGTTCGAGCACGAGCGGGCCGTGCGCCTCGAGGCACCCGGCAGCGGCTGGGCGCGCGTACCGGTGGTGCTCGAGTAGCGCTTGCCCCTACGCGCTGGGGCGGGTGTCCGGCGCCACCTCGTCCGGGCGCACCGGCCCGGGCGGAGTCCCCTCGCCGAAGGGCCGCCCACCGAGCTCCTCCCGGCCATGGGGTACGAGCCATCCCTTCAGGTGCGGGCCGAGCGGCACGATCGAGAGCGGATTCAGGTCCGTGTGCACGATGTAGTAGTGCTGCTTGATCTGCCGGAAGTCCACCGTGTCCCCAAAGCCGGGGGTCTGGTAGAGGTCACGGGCGTATGCCCACAGGTTGGGCATCTCGCTCAGCTTGTTGCGGTGGCACTTGAAATGGCCGTGGTAGACGGGATCGAAGCGCACGAGCGTGGTGAACAGCCGCACGTCCGCCTCCGTGATGGTCTCTCCCATGAGGTAGCGCCGGCTCTCGAGCCGGCCCTCCAGCCAGTCGAGCGCGGTCCACAGCCGGATGAACGCCGAGTCGTAGGACTGCTGCGAGCCGGCGAAGCCGCAGCGGTAGACGCCGTTGTTCACCTCGGTGAACACCCGCCGCATCACGGACTCCATCTCGTCCAGGGAATCGGCCGGCCAGAGGTCCGGGGCCCCCTCCCGGTGGAAGTCGGTCCACTCGGAGGCGAGGTCCCGGGTGATCTGGTCGAAATCGTTCGTGACCACCTCGCCGCTCGCGATCTCCACGATCGCAGGAACGGTGATCCCCCGCGGATATCCCGGGAACCGCTTCTCGTAGGCGTCTTTCAGCCGGTGGATCCGGAGGACAGGGTCCACGCCGCCCTCATCGAGGTCGAACGTCCAGGAGTCCGCATCGTGCGTGGGCCCCGGGAGGCCGATGGAAATCGCGTCCTCGAGCCCGAGCAGCCGCCGCACGATCAGCGTCCGGTTGGCCCACGGGCACGCCCGGGCCGCCACGAGCCGGTAGCGCCCCGCCTCCACGGGGTAGACCTCGCCCGCCTCCACCTGCCCCTGGTCCGGGTCGCGGAGGATACGGGTGGGGATGTAGTTCATATCCCGGGAGAACTCCTGGCCCTCCTGCGAGTACACACCACCCGTTGCTGGTGCGACGTCCTGTTCCGTCATGACTCCTCCTTCACGTTCTCCGGCACGCTCGTCACCGTGGTCAGCAGGAACGCAGAGTCCGCGAGTGCTTCCACCCCGTGCGGTTCGTGGGTGAGCACCGCGAGTTCTCCCTCCGCGATCTCCACCGGATCCGAACCGGTGATGCGAATCCGGCCCTTCAGGCAGAAGAGGCTCGCCGCATGTGGGGCGTTGTGCTCCGAGAGTACGCCACCCTCGAGCAGGGCGACCACGGTCTGGCGCAACACCCCGTCGTGCGCAATCAGCCCGGCGCTCCTTCCCCGCTCGTGGGCGTGGGCGAGCGCGAACTGCTCTCGGACGATCTCGATGACATTCATGGGACCTCCATCGTTCGTCCCCTCCATCGTCCCCCACCCGCGCCGTTCAGGCGATCGCAAGCAGCGAACCATCCGCGGACTCGAGCCGCACCAGCCCGCCGTCCCCTCCCATGGGGAGTACCACCCTCTCGCCGTGTACCACCCGACGGCGCCCCTCGAGGTCCACCGCCACCGCACCGTCCGCTCCGAGTGCGTGGAGTTCCCCGTCCACGCGCAGCAGCACCCCGCCGCGCAGGACGGCGGGCTGCGAGATTGCCGTACGCCCGGCCCGGACCGCGGCCAGGATCGCCTCCGGTTCGTTCGCCTCGGCGAGCACCCACGTGGTGGGGGTACCGGGCGGATATCCCATCTCCGGGGTGTGGAAGTCCGAGCCCCCGATCACCGGGAGGGACTGGTCCCACCGCTCCCACAGCGCCCACGGCCCCGTGGCCATGAGGTCCAGGAACCACGTGACGTGCCAGAACTCGAGGGCGTGGCCGCGCTCCGCGTACTGCCACCCGCAATCGTCCTGCAGCGGGTGGTTCACGGACAGCAACCCACCGCGCTCCTCACACGCCGCCCGCCAGGCCTCCGGCGGCTCGCGGAAGTCCACGAACCCGATGTCCCCGAACGCGTTCGCGTGCCCGCGGTGCGTGGTCACCTCCTGCCCGGGCAGGAGCGTGATCCCGTACTCCCGGGAGAGCTCCGGCAGCAGCTGGTGGTGGGACACCGTGTTGTGCTCGGTGACCGCGAGGAAGTCCAGCCCCGCCCCGGCGGCCGCAGCCACAAGTTGCGAGAGCGGCAGGCTGCCGTCCGAATGACGCGAGTGCGCGTGGAAATCGCCCGCTAACCAGGTGAGCCCCGCCGGAGCGGGCAGCCCCCGTGGCCCGGGCCGCTCGGGTGCGGGTGGGTGGGCGTCGTCACGTTCCACGGGGCTGCGGGCGGGCACCTCCACCTCCACCACCACATCGACGCCAGCTGCCGGGATCCGCTCGAGGCCCAGCACCACCGCGTACTCGCCCTCCACGAGGCCGCCGCCCACGTACCCGGGGGTGGCGCCGTCGTCGGCGATCACGAATCGGTCCCGTACGGCACCGGACCAGCCGCGCCACCCGTCCGGGCCCTCGCACCCGAGGTCCACGACGGCGGCGGAGCGGTCCTCGCCGCGCGGGAACGGGACGAGCGGGCTGAGCCCTCCCCGCTCGTAGGTGAGGCGGACCTCGAAGGAGCCCCCACCGTCGTAGCGGAAGGGGACGCGCACGTAGCGCCCGGCGGCCTGGTCCTCGAGGGTGAGGCGGCGGGTGGTGCGGTGGACGGTCATGGCAGCGAGACCTCCTCGCGATCGTAGGTGCGGCCGGCCTCCGGCACGTGGATGAGGCGCGAGATCACGGCGCCCAGGGCGGCGATCACGAACGGGATCACGCACATGAGAAACCGGAAGGCTCCGGCAGGGTCGTCGCCGGGAACGTCCTGGTTCTGGTAGCCGTACATCACGGAGATCAGCCAGAAGCCGAAGCCCGTCAACGCCCCGGTGAGGCGCCCGAAGAAGCCGAAGGCGGAGAGGAAAATGCCCTCGCGGTGGACGCCGTGGCGGCGGGCGTCGTCGTCGAGGATACGGGCCTGGATGAGATCGTTCGTGGCGAGCAACGCGGACCAGCCCACCGCGATCACGAGGCCCGCGAGGACCGCCCCCACGAGCGAGGTGGCGAAGTAGAGCGGGATGAAGCCGGCCGCGAGGAACAGGTAGCCGATGCGCCACACGCGGGGCGCCCCCCACCGGGTGACGGCTCGGGTCCACCCGGCGATCCCAAGGATGGCGAAGACCACCACCACGCCCATGATCACGAACGTCCTGTCCACCGGGAGGTCGAGCGTGTACTTCACGTACAACTGCATCGCGGCGAGCACGATCCCGAGGGGCACCAGGTAACAGGCAGAGGCGATGCCCACCTGCCAGAAGGTGCGCGTGGCCACGATGTCCGCGATGGAGCTGAAGAAGCCGGGCTGGTGCTCGGAGGTCGCGGGCGGCACCTCACGCACGGAGAAGGTCATGAACAACAGCACCGCCGCCGCCACCACGGCGTAGATGATCGCGGTGGTGGAGAAGCCCTCGGTGGTGCGGTCCGTGCCGAAGACCCGCGTGGTGAGCACCGGCGTGAGAGCGAGCGAGATGATGAGCGCCACCAGTTGGAACCCCTGGCGCATCGAGTTCGCGTGCGCGCGCCGCCTCTCCTCTGGGAACAGCTCCGGGAGCAGGGCGCCGTAGTTGGCGGCGATCATCGAATCCGCGGCCTCGCACAGGATCGCGAAGATCGCGAACCACGCCACCATCTGCGCACCCTCGAGGCTGGTGGGGGCAGAGAACAGCGCCACGAACGCGGCGGCGAGCACAGTGATCCCCACCACCAGCCACGGCTTGCGGCGCCCGAAGCGGGTCCGGGTGCGGTCGGAGAGGAAGCCGAGCACGGGGTTGTCGATCGCGTCGATGATCCCGTAGACCGCCATCACGATCGCGTACGCGCCGGCGTTGAGGCCCTGGATGTCAATCCAGTAGAGGGCCATCGAGCCCCGAATCATGTTGATCGGAAGGCTCATGCCGAACATACCGATCGCGTAACGCCACGTGGGGGTGGTTTCCATGCTCACCTCCGCAGGCTATCCGGCCGGGACACTGGGCGCGCACTACGCTCTTGCCATGCTGATCTCCGAGGTGCCGCGCACCGCCGCCCCACTCCACCGGGCGCTCGCCGAGCAGGGTTGGACTTCGCTCGCGGACCTCGCGGGCAGGCCCCGCACCGCCATCCTCGCCCTACACGGCGTCGGCAGGGCCAGCCTCGCCCGGGTGGAGGCCGCGATGGCGGGGGAGGGCCTCGCACTCACGGACGGCCAGGCCGTGTGGACGGCCACGGATCGCGGTGAGGCGAAGGCGGGGACCGGGGTGCCGTCGTCGGACATCACCACCACGGCCACGGACGCGGGTGTGCGCGAGTTCGTGGACTCCCTCGAGCCCCGGCGCGCCGCCCACGGACGCGAGCTGTTGCGGATCTTCGGTGAGGTGACGGGCGCGGAGCCCCGCATGTGGGGCCCGTCCATGATCGGGTACGGCGAGATGCACTACGTCTACGCCACCGGCCGCGAGGGCGACACGATGCGGCTCGGCTTCTCCCCGCGGAAGGCCGCGATCTCGCTCTACGGGCTGCCGTCCGAGGATCCGCTGCTCGCCAGCCTGGGGAAGCACCGGCGCGCGAAGAGCTGCATCTACGTGAACACGCCCACAGACATCGACGAGTCGGTACTCCGCGAACTCATCTCCCGCGCGTGGAACGCCGAATCGGCCTCAGGCCGTTAGCCCGCGCGTCACCGCGTCCGCCATGAGTCGGCCGGAGCGGGTGAGGGATACCACGCCGCGCTGCGCAGGCTCCGGTTCCAGCCAGCCCTCGGCGGCCATCGTTGCCGCGGCGGCGCGCATCTCGCGTTCCCGCGGGAACGTCTCAAGACTGAGCCCCTCGCGGAGACGCACCTCCAGCATGATCCGTTCGAACTCGCGCTCCTCGCGGCTGAGCACCTCGCGCGCGGCCACCGGCCACGCGCCGGCAGCCAGCCGGTCCGCGTAGGCGCGCGGGTGCTTCACGTTCCAGAACCGCACCCCCGCCACGTGGGAGTGCGCGCCGGGCCCGATCCCCCACCAGTCGCCGCCCCGCCAGTAGGCGAGGTTGTGCCGGCACTCGTGCCCGGGCCGCGCCCAGTTCGAGATCTCGTACCAGGGGTAGCCGGCGGCACCGAAGGCGTCGTCCGCGCACTCGTACTTGGCCGCCTGGTCATCCGGGTCCGGGGCCGGGATGAGGCCCCGGCGCAGCTGTGCCCCCATCTTGGTGCCCGGCTCAATACCGAGCGCGTAGGCGGAGATGTGGTCCGGTGCGAGCGCGATCGCCGCCTCCACGGACCGCTTCCAGTCCGCGACGCTCTCTCCCGGGGTCCCGTAGATGAGGTCCACCGAGACCGCCAGCCCGGCATCCCGAACGGCGGCGACGGCGGAGCTCACGTTCGCCGGGTCATGCGTGCGTTCCAGCGTGGCCAGCACGTGCGGCACCACCGACTGCATGCCGATCGAGACGCGCGTGAACCCGGCCGCCGCCAACTCGCGGGCATAGGCGGTGTCCACCGTGTCCGGGTTCGCCTCCGTGGTGACCTCCGCGCCCGCCGCGATTCCCCATGCCTCTCGCGCACCTCCAAGGATCCTCGCAAGGTCGTGGGCGGGCAGGATCGTGGGCGTGCCACCAACGAAGAACATCGTGGACAGCTCGCGCGCGGGCAGCCCCGCCTCCGCGAGCGCCGCCGCGCCCATGCGCACCTCCGCGAGCGCGGTATCGGCGTAGCGCACCTGGTCCGCCCCGCCCCCGAGCTCCGCGGACGTATACGTGTTGAAGTCGCAGTACCCGCACCGGACCCGGCAGAAGGGCACGTGGACATACAGGCCGAAGGGGGTGCCGTCGTCGACGATCAGCCCACCCCCCACCTCGGTGAGCGGGCCGGCGGCGGGGACGGGATCGCCGTCGGGAAGTGTGGGCATCGCCCTCGATGCTACGCCGCCATACCGAACAGCGCCCCCACGCACTCCTCGAGCGAAAACCCCTCGCCACCACGCGGTGGGAAGAGGCGGGCGTCGTCGAGGAGTTTGAGCGCCAACTCGGTACGCGCGGGCGGCCGGAGTTCGCACACCTCCGCTCCATCGCGGTACCGGAACCGCCACCTTGCGCCCTCCCGCACCACCTGCATCCCGCCCTCGTGGACCGCCGTGTGGTGGCGGCGGCACAGGTTCAGGAGATTCTCCAGGTCCGTGCGGCCGCCCGCCCACCACGGCCTCGCGTGGTGCGCATCCAGGAATCGCGTCTGGTGGCAGCCGGGGAACTGGCAGGTGATGCCGTCGCGTACCCGGAGTGCACGGCGTTGGGCGCGGCTGGCGGTGCGATGGTTCCTCCCGAGGTGGAGCACCTCGCCGCCGTCCCCCACGACCGCGGCGATCACCCGGCCGTCGCAGGCGAGCCTCTGCGCGGTGGCGGGTTCGATCGGCCCTGCGTTCTCGATGTGACACGTTCCCGCGGGAACGTCCCCGGCCACCGCGCCTACCAGGCTCTCGGCGCTGACCTGGACCACCACGAGGTGATGGTCGTCCTGCGCGGAGGGCTTCGGGGTGGCCTCGAGGTAGCTCTGGGCGAGTTCCACCATCGCCTCGGCCCGGCACGGCGGCGTGCCCTCCTCGGAGCGCGCCGCCGACTCGAGCGCGGCGAGGACGATCGCGGCCTCATCCGTGGGCAGGGTGACGGAGATGCGCGTGAGCCCCTCCCCCGCCTCGTGCTCAGTGAAGGACCGCAGCATCTCGGCGGCGATTCGGAGTCCGGCCGCCTGCCGGTAGCTACGGACAGTGCGGGCGAGCTGGGAAGCGGTCATCTCGAGCGCGAGCTCGCAGAGTTCGTCCTCCTCCACCCGGCCGACTAGGCGGGTGAGCTCCCTGGCCTTGGAGAAGGAGATGCGGCCCCCGCGCAGGAGCTCGGAGACGCGTGGCATCTCCCGCAGGGCCTGTGCCACACGCACGTGCTCGCGTGCGGTTCCCGGCGCCATGGAGCAGTAGTAGGACACCCAGTGCGCCACCGAGCGGAAGCCCTCGAAGTAGCGGACCCCCTCGCCTGCGTCGAACTCGCCGAGGAGCGAGAGGAACTCGTACTCCACCTGCGCGGCAGTTGCGGCTACCCCCTGCATCCGGAGGAGCAGTTCCTCCGCCCGCTCCCGCGTGATCGGCTCTCCCTCCTCCGTGGGCCACACCTCGCTCGCCGCAATCATCCCGCCTGCCGTCTCCCCCTCGACGACGACGTCCCGCGTGGGCACCTTAACCATGACCGCCTCCTTGCGTTCGTTTCCTCTTTCGTGTTCAGTCCCACCACCTCCCCGCACTCCACCAGAGGGGTCTGACACGAACGATCTGCGCAGGTGGAGGGGCCGGGACCGCCACGACACGGACCACGCCGTACGATGAGCCCGATGCATACCGAGATCCCGTTCCACAACATCGACCCGAGCTTCAACATCGGGCCACTCGAGATCCACTGGTACGGGGTCATGTACCTGTTCGGGTTCCTCGCGGCGTGGCTGCTCGGCCGCCAACGCGCGCGCCGGGGCACATGGGGCTGGACCACCGACGACGTCACCGACCTCATCCTGTACGCCGCCATCGGCGTGATCGCGGGTGGCCGGCTCGGATATGTGCTTTTCTACGCCCTCGGCGACTTCCTCGCCGATCCACTCTCGCTCTTCCGCCTCAGCGGCGGCGGTATCACGGGTATGTCCTTCCACGGCGGCCTCATCGGTGTGCTGCTGGCGCTCTGGCTGTTCGCCCGCCGCCAGAAGCGGCCGTTCTGGGCGGTCATGGACTTCATCGCGCCCCTGGTTCCGCTCGGGCTCGGTTTCGGCCGGATCGGCAACTTTATCAATGGAGAACTCTGGGGTGCGCCCACGGATCTGCCGTGGGGTATTCGCTTTCCCTCGGGTGGCGACATCCCGCGTCACCCCACGATGCTCTACGAGGCGTTCCTCGAGGGGCTCGTCCTGTTCCTGATCCTCTGGTGGATCTCCTCACGCCGCCCGCCGATGGGCGTGGTCTCCGGCTGGTTCCTCATCGGCTACGGCGTATTCCGCACCGGGATCGAGTTCGTTCGCGAGCCTGATGCCCACATCGGCTACCTGTTCGGCGGCTGGCTCACGATGGGCATGGTCCTCTCCATCCCGATGATCCTGCTCGGCATCCTGCTGCTCGCGTGGGCGAAACGGAAGGACGAGTACCCCCCGGAGCGGCCGGTCGAGACCGAGGACAGCGAGACCGCCGGGATCACGGACGGCGAGAGCGCGGACTAGATCCGGTAGGCCGTCACATCCCGGATCGCGCGGCCCGCCGCCGTCCCCTTCTTCTCGAACCGCGTGAGCACCCGCCCCTCCCAGCGCGGCGACCATCCGTCCGCGTCGGTGCGGAAGTCCGGGGAGGCGGTGACCACGTCACGCATCTGCCGTCCGTAGTCCTCCCAGTCCGTGGCGAGCCGCCAGACGCCACCACTCTGCAGCACCCGGGCGACGGCGGAGGCGAACCCCTCGTTCACGAGCCGCCTCTTGCGGTGGCGGAGTTTCGGCCAGGGGTCCGGGAAGAAGGTCCACACCTCGGCAGCGCACGCGTCCGGTAGGGCGTGACCGAGGAGTGCCGCCGCGTCCGCCTGCACGATGCGGAGGTTCGTCACCTCGGCCTCCACCGCGTGCCAGATTGTGCTCGCGAGTCCCTCTCGCCAGACCTCGATGGCAAGCACGTTCCTACCCGGGTTCGCCGCCGCGTACGCCACCGCCTGGTGACCGCCCCCGGAACCCACCTCGAGGACCAACGGGGCGTCGACGTCGGGAAAGAGACCCCTGAGGGAGAACTCCTCCGGCTGGAGGGTGTCCACGTAGCCGTCCCCGTCCGCGCCCACGAGGTAGCGGTGCCCGTGCACGGCGAGTGCCATGGCCCAGCGGCCCTTCAGCCTCCCGCCGGTGCGCGCGAAGGAGCGCACTACTTCTTGGTGGAGGAATCGGAGGTGAGCGCGGCGATGAAGGCTTCCTGGGGGACCTCGACGCGGCCGATGTTCTTCATCCGCTTCTTACCCTCCTTCTGCTTCTCGAGCAGCTTCCGCTTCCGGGAGATGTCACCGCCGTAGCACTTGGCGAGCATGTCCTTCCGGAGCGCGCGGATGTTCTCGCGTGCGATCACGCGGCTCCCCACGGCCGCCTGGATCGGCACCTCGAACTGCTGCCTCGGGATCAGTTCCTTGAGCTTGCCGGCCATCTCCACGCCGTACGCATACGCCTTGTCCCGGTGCACGATCGCGGAGAACGCGTCCACCGGCTCATGGTTGAGCAGGATGTCCACCTTCACGAGGTCGGCGGCCTGCTCACCGGACTCCTCGTAGTCGAGGGAGCCGTAGCCGCGGGTGCGGGACTTCAACTGGTCGAAGAAGTCGAACACGATCTCGGCGAGCGGCAGCATGTAGCGCAGTTCCACGCGGTCGGCCGAGAGGTAGTCCATCCCCTGCAGGGTGCCGCGGCGCTGCTGGCAGAGCTCCATCACCGTGCCCACGAAGTCGGACGGCGCGAGGATCGTGGCCTTCACCACGGGCTCGCGGATCTCCCCCACCTTGCCCTCCGGGAACTCCGACGGGTTTGTCACGTCCACCACGGTGCGGTCCTCGAGCGTGACCTGATACTCCACATTCGGAGCTGTGGAGATGAGGTCGAGCCCGAACTCCCGCTCGAGCCGTTCACGCACGATCTCGAGGTGGAGCAGGCCGAGGAAGCCGCAGCGGTAACCGAACCCGAGCGCCACGGAGGTCTCCGGCTCGTAAACGAGCGAGGCGTCATTCAGCTTGAGCTTGTCGAGCGCGTCACGGAGCGCGGGATAGTCGGAGCCGTCGATGGGGTAGAGGCCGGAGAACACCATCGGCTTCGGATCGCGGTAACCGGGGAGCGCCTGGGCGGCCGGCTTCGTGGAGGTGGTGATCGTGTCACCCACCCGCGACTGGCGCACATCCTTCACCCCGGTGATGAGGTAGCCCACCTCTCCGACTCCGAGGCCCTGCGAGGCCTTCGGCTCCGGGGCGATCACGCCGAGTTCGAGCAGTTCGTGGGCGGTTCCGGAGGACATCATCCGCACCCGTTCGCGGGGGTCCAGATGTCCGTCGACGACGCGTACGTACGTGATCACGCCCCGGTAGGTGTCGTAGACCGAATCGAAGATCATGGCCCGGGCGGGCGCGGACGCGTCTCCCTCGGGGGCGGGGACGGTGGCAACGATCTTGTCCAGCAGTTCGGACACGCCCTCGCCGGTCTTTCCGGATACCCGCAGCACCTCGTCCGGCTCCACGCCGAGGAGCCCGGCGATCTCCTCGGCGTACTTCTCCGGCTGCGCCGCCGGGAGGTCGATCTTGTTGAGCACGGGGATGATGGCGAGGTCGTTCTCGAGCGCCATGTAGAGGTTCGCGAGGGTCTGCGCCTCGATTCCCTGCGCGGCGTCCACGATCAGCACCGCGCCCTCGCAGGCGGCGAGCGAACGCGAGACCTCGTAGGAGAAGTCCACGTGCCCGGGGGTGTCGATCATGTTGAGTGCGTAGGCGACATCCCCCACCTGCCAGGGCATCCGTACGGCCTGCGACTTGATGGTGATGCCGCGTTCCCGTTCGATGTCCATGCGATCCAGGTACTGGGCCCGCATGAGGCGGTCGTCCACCACGCCGGTGAGTTGGAGCATCCGGTCGGCAAGCGTGGACTTGCCGTGGTCGATATGGGCGATGATGCAGAAATTGCGCAGCAGCGCGGGGCTGGTGCGTGCGGGCGTGATGGTGCCCAGGAGTTCGGGGTTGGGTATCACTGACGTCCTTCGGGAATGAGTGCACCCCATGATCCCACACGGAACACATTAGGCCCCGCGGGCGTTGTACCCCGTGATGAACGAACAGGGACTCGGACGGATCATCCGCCTCGCAAATGCACCCGGGGCGGTCCTCGTGCGCGTGGCCGGGATGGCGGTGGTCCCATTCCTGGTGCTCGCGATTCTCGCGGTCCGCAACCAGCCCGCCGTGTTCGCCTGGATCCTCCTCGCACTCGCCGTCTTCCTCTCCGCTGGCGTGGCCTTCTTCGCGTGGCGCCGGGCCCGCCTCGCCGCCCTCGTGGACGAGGCGGAGGTGCATGCCGCGCGCGATTTGGAGCCGGTGGAGGTCCACGTGGCCGATCAGTTGGGCCAGCTCCAGGAGTTCGACGCCGAACGCAGGCTACGTCGAGACACCTGGCTTCCCCGGGTGGAGGCCACTCAGCGCGCCCTCGTGCGCGCCGCGGGCGGAGTGGAACGCGCCCCCTTCCTGAAGGACGACCTGCGGGTGACCCTGATTGCGCTCCTCGTCACACTCGCCGCCGTTCCCGCGGGAACGCTCGGGACCTTCCTCGCGCTCCTCCACCTGATCGGCTGAGGCTAGCCTTGGGGGCGTGAACTGGAAGTCCCTCCTCAACAGCCTGGGCCGGGAGGCCATCCGCGTCCTCGAGCGGACGGTGCAGTCGGCCCCGCGCCGCTCCGGCACCAGGGCGCTGAAGCCCTCGGGTGGCGAGCCCTCTCCGTACGGGACCGCCTCGGCCCGCGAGATCCATCTGGACGAGCTCCCCCGCTTCGACTACGTCCCCCACCTGGATGGCGACGCCGATCCGGGCGAGGTGGTGTGGACGTGGGTGCCGTACGAGGACACGCCCGAGATGGGCAAGGACCGGCCGGTGCTCGTGCTCGCGCACCTCGGGAGGGACCTCGTGGTGGTCCAGCTCACCTCGAAGGACAAGGGCAATGACCGGGCGGAGGAGGCGCGCTTCGGGCGCCACTGGATCGATATCGGCTCAGGCGAGTGGGATCGGAGGGGCCGACCCTCGGAAGCGCGCATCGACCGCCTGCTGCGCGTGGGGCAGTCCGCGATCCGGCGCGAGGGCGGCATCCTCGGCGAGTCCGTCTTCCGTGCTGTGGTGGCCGCAGTCAGGGATGCGCACGCCCGCGGACTGTGAGCGATTCCGCACGTGCAGCGCCCTCCTGCGGTGACCGGCGCCGTCAGGCTTTGCTACTCTTGGCAGTTGGGTTTCCGTTCGGTCGGGCGGGCCCGAGCCGGTGGCACGCACCAGGTATCCCCACGCCTGCCAGTCCCGCTGCCGGCGAACCCTCGACGACCAGTACCACCCATCAGAAAGATCATCCGTGGCAAATATCAAGTCGCAGATCAAGCGCAACCGTACGAACGAGGAAGCGCGCATGCGCAACCAGGCGGTAAAGAGCGAGCTCAAGACCTACGTGCGCAAGGTGCGTCAGGCTGTCGAGGCCGGTGACAAGGAAACCGCAACCGAGGCACTCTCGGCCGCGGGGCGCAAGCTGGACAAGGCTGTCTCCAAGGGAGTCATCCACAAGAACCAGGCTGCCAACCGGAAGTCGAAGCTGGCCAAGCACGTGAACGCCATGTGACCCACGCGGGTTACGCGGAAAGAGGGGCACCCACTCGGGTGCCCCTCTTTCGTGTATGCCGACCGCGCCTCAGGCCACCTGGTACTCGGCAGCGGCGCGAAGCTCGGCGGCGAGGTGCCAATAGCCGATCAGGTCGTCGTTGATCGCCTCCCAGGAGCGGGTGAGTTCCCGGCGGCGGCCGGCCTCCCCCATGCTGCGGCGCAGTTCCGGGTCCTCCACGAGCCGTCGGATCGCCGCGCGCATCTCCTCCGGCCGGTCCGGGTCGAACAGGAATCCCGTCTCACCATCCACCACCTGGTCCACGGGGCCGCCCTCGCCCGGCGCAACCACGGGAACGCCCGCGGCCATGGCCTCCTGGACCGTGAGTCCGAAGGTCTCGTGGCGGCCGGTGTGCACGAACACATCGAGCGCCGTGTAGGCGGCGGCGAGTTGCTCTCCTCCGAGGCGGCCGGTGAACAGGGCCGTGGGGAGCGTGTTCTCGAGCTTGGGGCGGATGGTGCCGTCTCCCACCACCACGAGGTCCGCGAGGTCCGCCACCGCTGCCAGTCGCTCCACCTCCTTCTCGGGGTTGAGCCGGCCGATGTAGCCCACCACGGGGCGCCCCGTCCGATCGAACTGGGCGCGCAGACGGCGCCCGGTCTCGGAGTGGCGCTTCTCGGGCGTAAAGAGCTTCGAGTCCACGCCGTGCGGCCAGACGATGACGTCCGAGATGCCCCAGGCGGTGAGGTCCGCGGCGGCAGCCGTGGAGGGTGCGAGGTTCACGTCCGCGTGCTGGTGGGTCCACCGCAGCCACTTGGTGGAGGATGCGGAGAGGAGCCCCAGGTGGTTGCGCTTGGAGAAGCCAGCGAGGTCGGTCTGGTAGACGGCGCATGTGGGGATCCCGCGGCGGTCCGCCGCCACGAGGGCCTGGAATCCGAGCGAGAACGGCGCGGCCGCGTGCACCACGTCCGGCTGGAACTGCTTGAGCGCCATGGTGACGGTACGGGTGGGAAAACCCACCCGCATGCCGAGCCACGGAAACGAGGTGACCTCGATGACCGGGAAACCTCCGTACTCACGCGGCGCGGGGCCCGGGCAGATGACGAGCGCCTCGTGCCCCCGCATTGCCAGGTGGTCCAGCGTGCGGAGGACCGTGGTGGTCACGCCATTGATTGACGGCAGGAACGACTCAGCCGCGACAAGTACTCTCACACCATCGAATCTGGCATACAAGCGAGCAAAAACCCCTCCGACTTGAGGACGAAAAGTGGCGCACCGAATGCGCCCTTCGGCTTACCCGCTAGCGCCGGTTACGGGCGGCGGCTACCCGGAGGAGGGCGCGCTCGATCGCAAAGTCCGGGTCACGTGAGGCGCCCTTGACCTCTGCGTCGGCCTCCGCCACCGCCGTGATGGCATC
>JAAZBW010000251.1 GCA_012513625.1 Actinomycetales bacterium
GCTGACCGAGCGGGAGGTGGAGGTGTTCCAAGAGCTCGCCCGGGGGCAGTCGAACATCGAAATCGCGAACCGGCTCCACCTTTCCGAGGCCACGGTCAAGAAGTACGTGACGCGGATCCTCGCCAAGCTGGGGCTGCGCGACCGGGTCCAGGCCGTGGTGTTCGCGTTCCAGCATGGCCTGACCGAGGGGCTACGGGAGGGGGCGGCCGGGGAGTAGGGGCGGCGTCGTCGGGAATTGACCAGCCCGGTTCTGGACGGGCCCTGGGATGCGACGGTCTCCGGAACTCACCGCACCCAGAGCCACACGGCCATCGCGAACCCGGCGAGGGCCACCACGGGGCGCAACACCCGCTCGGGGATGCGCTTCTGTATCGGAGGGCCAAGTGAGCCGCCGAGCAGGCAACCGACCCCCATCGCGATCGCCGCCCACCAGTTCACCACCCCCGTGGCGATGAAGATGGCGGAAGCCACGATATTTGCCACTCCCAACAGCAGAGACTTCAGCACCATCGCCCGCTGGAACGGGATCGCGGTGAGAATTGCGGTGGTGGCGAGCACCATCACGCCGGCGCCCGCACCGAAGTAGCCGCAGTAGATCGCCACGAAGAACAGCGCCACGAGGTAGGCATTCCAGGATTCCCGCTCGCCGCGCAGTGCGGTGATCCGCGGGCTCGCGAGCAGCATCACCGAACCGAGGATGATCAGCCAGGGGACGATGAGGGAGAAGGTGTCGTCTCCTCCCAGGAGCAACAGGCTGCCGCCCACCCCTCCGCCCACGAGGGCGAGCAGGAGTTGCTGTGCGGTGCGGCGCGGCGTGTCAGCGAACGCCAGCCGGGAGGCGCGGGCTGTGGCGCCCACCCCCACGCCCACGAGCGCCACCGTGTTGGTGGCGTTTGCCACCACCGGGGGGAGGCCCGCGGCGAGGAGTGCAGGGTAGGAAATGATCGAGGCGAGGCCAGTCAGGTACCCGACCAGCCCCGTCCCCACTCCCGCCATGAGCAGCAGGGCGAAAACGAGCGGTTCCACGCGGGCAACGGTAGCCGCGGGGCGGGGGTAGGAGCGTGGCCGTCCATTCGGCTCCGGTTGCCCTGCCTCCCGGTCCCGCGGTTGTCGACCTCTTCTTCCGAGCCGTCGGCCGTTCCGCGCCTTCTGTACGATGTGTTGTAGATCACTTTCGTACGGGTGTTCGAGTGGGGGGTTTGTGTCAGACCCCGTTCGTAGCGTGTGGGTATGCGCACCGGCCAGCGGCTCGTTTCCACGGGGGAGGTCCTTCGTTCGGTGTTGGCTGCCCTCGAGTCCGTGGATCATGCGGGCCGGGTATCGGCGTCGCATGGGGAGCGGTTGGAGTGGGTGCGGTTGGCCACGGATGCGCGTCGTCGGGTCGAGGGGCTGGTGACCGCGCTTGTGGCGGAGGCGGATGGGGCGAGGTCTTCCACCGTGGTCGCGGGCACGCCGTTGTCGTCGTGGTTGGCGCAGGACAAGCGGGTCTCTCTCAAGGACGCGACCCGGGACGTGTTGGGGGCCAAGGACGTTGCGGCACGTGAAAGGGTGAAGGCCGCGGCATTGGAGGGCGAGATCGGGGTGGAGCAGGCCAAGGCGATTACCCGGGTCTTGAGAGACCTGCCGCGGGATCTGGATACCGCCCAGAAAGAGTTGGCGGAGGAGTTGCTGCTCGAGATGGCCGCCACCACGCCCGCCAGTTCCATTCCTCGGCTGCGCGGGAAGGTGCTGGACGTGATCCGGCCCAAGACGGACGACACCCGGGAGGCGGAGATGCGGCGCCTTGAGGAACAACGCCGCCGCGCCCTCGCGCGTCGCTATCTCACTCTGGAGGACGACTATGACGGGTCCGTCCTGATCCGTGGCTCCCTTCCCCACCTCGAGGCGCAGCCCCTGATTCGGCTGCTCGAGGCCTACGTGGAATCTCACCGCCGCCAACGCCGCCACGACGGCACAGATATGTACACCAAGATCAGCACTCGCCAGGCCGACGCCCTCACCGCCATCGCCGCCACCCACCTCACCGGAACCACGGCGAGCCCGTCCGGCCCGCGTACCGCCGCGACCACTCCGGCCGACGCGATCGCTTCCCCGGGGGGACGCGGAACCAACCCGACCGCCACTGCCATCACCGGCGGGGGCCAAAATCCTGCGGCTCCGGCCCCAGGCGCGAGCGAGGACCCGGCGACTCCGACCTCGGGCGCGAGCCAGGACCCGGCGACTCCCGTCCCGGGCGCGGGTCGCGCCGGGATCGCGGAGTTGACCGGCTCGGCCACGCCCACCTCGGCCGCTGCGGGGGGCCCGTGCGGGTGCGGCAATTCGCCGCCGGGCCGGATCAGAGTGCCCGAGGTGGCCGGATCCCGGCCCCGCATCACGGTGACCATCCAAGAGGTTCACCTTCGCGAGCTCGCGGATCAGGCTGGCCTCCTGCCCGGTGGCGCGCAGATCCCCGCGAGCGAGCTCCGCCGTCTGCTGTGCGATGCCGACCTCATCCCCGCGGTGCTTGGCTCCGCCTCCGAAGTCCTCGATGTCGGGCGTGAACAGCGCGTCGTCACGCCCGCGATCCGTCGCGCCCTCAGCATTCGTGACGGCGGCTGTATCTTCCCCAGCTGCGACGTCCCCGACGCCCGCTGCGAGGCGCACCACATCCGACCCTGGTGGAACAACGGCTCTACTTCCCTGAGCAACCTCGCACTTTTGTGTCCCCACCACCACGGCGTGGTGGAACCGGACAGGTTCTCTACCCGGACCCATCCCGACAGGTGGCAGATCAAGATGGGTGAGAACGGAAAACCGGAACTGATCCCACCGAGGGGACTCGAAAAGTCTGGACCGGGAAACGCGAGTGCGCGTCCACGCGCGCCTGGGCGACCGAAACCCGGCTCCGAACCTGATGAGCCGCGGGACTTGGACGGCGTCGCAGTTTCAGGTAGGTCCGGTACACCCCGCACCCCGAACTCGCCCGCACCACCACCGATCAACACCCCTCTGTGGGAGGACGAGCCGAACCCGGACATGGCGGAGGGCCTCAGGTGGACGAAGGGGGCCCCGACGCCAGACGAATCACCGACCGTTGGCCGCACGGCGAACCAACCACCGCCGGGCGAGCCGCCACCCCGTCGCCGCCCCACCTTCGACAACCCGGGGCCACCCCCACCCTGGGCCAGCATCGCCTGACCCGCTGGCGCTTCAGGCGACGGGGCGGGCCCGGCGCCACCCCCCGCCGCGGTCGTGTCGCCGACCATGAAGAGGAGTGACATGTCCGCGACGGCGGAGACGGACGAGAGGCAACCCATCCGCGGAGGTGGGCCGCCGTGACCGGAGGTGAAGTTCACACAACGGCAGCAGGGCGGCCGCCACCAGAAGCGACCTCTCTGCGGGCGCGAGTGGGCTGCCATGACGAGAGGCAACCCTTCCGCGGGGGCGGGGGGCAGCGATGACGAGAGGCGACCCTTCCGCGGGCGCGGACGTGGTGGCCATGACGAGAGGCAACCTCCCCGCGGGGGCGGGCGTCTGTCGTGAAGGCGTGGCGGGGCTGGCGGGAGCGGCGGCCGCAGGCCGACGCGGATGGTAGCCGAGCGGCAGACGCGCGCCCCCGCGCACGAGACCGGAGCCCAGCCGTAGGGACACCCGCCCCCGCGCACGAGACCGGAGCCCAGCCGTAGGGACACCCGCACCCCCGCGCACGGCACCCACGCCACGTCGTCGGGCCGGAGCCGGTTCAACCTCCAGAGCCGCCGACGGCACGGCAGGAACCCCGCCCC
>JAAZBW010000252.1 GCA_012513625.1 Actinomycetales bacterium
AGGAGGTTCGCTCCCTCATGGACTACGCGCACCTTGAGGCGTGGGAGGTCCTGAACGAGTACCGCGAGGTACTCGACCACCTCGTGCTCGAACTCCTCGAGCGGGAGACCCTGAACGAGAAGGACCTCCGGGAGGTGTTCGGCCCGGTGGTCAAGCGCGAGCCGCGAGAGGTGTGGACCACGGACCCCTCGCGCCCCGTCTCGAATATCCCGCCCGTGGACTCGCCCACCGAGGTGGCCGCCGGCACAGCCGGTGAGTTGCCGCAGGACCAGGCGGCGCAGGCGAACCCGGAGGGACCCACCGGGATCGGCGAGGTGCCGGGCGGTGGAAGCGTGGGCAGCCCTGCAGGAGGGCTCGGTGGCTGAGGCTGTGGTGGATTCCGTGGTGGGTGGGGCGCCAGCAACCGCGCCGGGGCGGACCGGCTCGGCTGCGCCTTCCGCGCCTTCCGCGCCTTCCGCGCCGGCGCCAGTCCGCGTGAGCGCCCGCGCGTACGACCCCGCGGGGGTGGAGGCTGCTGTCCGCGCCCTCCTGGTGGCGGTGGGCGAGGATCCGGACCGCGATGGGCTCGTGGACACGCCGGGCCGAATGGCCCGCGCCTACCGGGAGATCTTCGCCGGCCTTTTCGAGGACCCCGACGAGGTGCTGGAGACCCAGTTCGACATGCACCACGAGGAACTGATCCTGGTCCGGGATATCGACATGTATTCGATGTGCGAGCACCACCTCCTGCCGTTCCACGGCCGCGCCCACGTGGGCTACATTCCCGGCGAGGACGGGCGGGTCACCGGTCTCTCCAAGCTCGCGCGCCTCGTGAACGGCTACTCCCGGCGCCCCCAGGTGCAGGAGCGGCTCACCTCCCAGATCGCCGACGCGCTCGTGGAGCATCTCGGTGCAGCCGGCGTGATCGTGGTGATCGAGGCCGAGCACCTGTGCATGTCCATGCGCGGCGTGGGCAAGCCGGGCGCAATGACCATCACCTCAGCGGTCCGCGGCCACCTCCGCTCCCCGGCCACCCGCTCGGAGGCGATGAGCCTCCTCATGTCCGGCAAGTAGGCCCGCCGTGGAGTTGTTCGCATCCCTGCGCACCCTCGTCATGGGGGTTCTCAACATCACGCCGGACTCGTTCTCCGACGGCGGGTCCTGGCTTTCCCCTGACGGCGCCGTGGCCCGCGGGCGCCGGCTGGTGGCGGAGGGTGCGGACCTCCTCGATGTGGGGGGTGAGTCCACCCGCCCCGGCGCCACCCGCATCGACTCGACCACCGAGACCGAGCGGGTTATCGGCGTGATCGGGCAGCTCACCGCGCAGGGCCATGTGGTCTCGGTGGACACCCTGAACGCCGCAACGGCGCGCGCAGCGGTGGAGGCGGGGGCCGTGGTCGTGAACGACGTCTCCGGCGGCACCTCCGATCCGGCGATGCTCGGCACCGTGGCCGAGCTCGGCGTTCCCTACATCCTGCAGCACTCTCGTGGCGAGCCCGCCACCATGGTGGACCTCGCCCGCTACGGCGAGGACCTCGTGGGGGAGATCATGGCGGAGCTCGAGGCGCGGGTGGCCGCCGCCGTGGCGGAGGGCATCCGCGAGGAGAACCTGATCCTCGATCCCGGCCTCGGCTTCGCCAAGGAGGGCCCCCAGAACTGGCGGGTCCTCACCGAGCTGGACCGCCTCCAGTCGCTCGGCTTCCCGGTGCTGGTGGGAGCCTCGCGCAAGCGCTTCCTCGCCGAGATCGTGCCGTCCGAACTGGCCTCCGATCCGCGTGAGCGGGATTTCGCCACCGCCGCCGTGAGCGCCATCGCCGCCCGCGCCGGAGCGTGGGCGGTGCGAGTGCACGAGGCCCGCCCCTCCCGGGACGCGGTCCGGGTGGCGGCCGCCTGGCGCGCGGCAGAGGGAGGCGCGCAGTGAGTGACACCATCTGGCTGAGAGGCATCACCGCCCACGCCCACCACGGCGTGTTCGCCTTCGAACGGGAGCAGGGCCAAAAGTTCGTGCTCGACGTGGGCTACGAGGTGGACACCCGCACCGCCGCCCGCTCGGACTCGGTGGAGGACACCGTCTCCTACGCGGAGGTGGCGGACGCCCTCCACCACCTGCTCGTCACCGAGCCCCTGAACCTCGTGGAGACCGTGGCCGAGCGCATGGCCGCCGCCGTCCTCGCCTTCCCCGGCGTCCGCGCCGCCACGGTGGTCCTCCACAAACCGGAGGCCCCCATCTCCATCCCGTTCGACGACGTCTCGCTCACCATCCGCCGCACCCCCCTCACCGTGGTCCCGCTCGCCCCGGTCCCGGTGTCGCTCGGCCTGGGTGGCAACGTGGGCGACGTCCGGGGTCACCTGCGTGCCGCCGTCGCCGGGCTGCGGGAGGTGCTCGACGACGTGCGCGTGGGTCCCCTCGTACGGACCCCCGCGATGACGCTGCCGGAGAGTGACCCGCAGCCCGACTACCTCAACACCGTGGTCACGGCCCGGACCCGCCTCGCGGCGGCCGAGGTCCTCGCGCTCGCCCACTCGCTCGAGCTGGAGGCCGGGCGGCGCCGGGACGCGCGCTGGGGCCCGCGCACCCTCGATGTGGACCTTCTTGCCTACGGAGATGTGGTGTCCGCAGACCTGGAGCTCGTGCTGCCGCACCCCGGCGCGGGCGAGCGTTCGTTCGTGGTGGTGCCGTGGGCGGCCCTGGAGCCCGAGCGCTCCCTCGACGGCGAATCGCTCGCCGCCCGCTCGGCGCGCCTGTCCGGAGAGATCCTCGAGACCCGGGAGGACTGGGCGTGACGCGGACCAGCTGGGTGACGATTGTTGGCGCCTTCGCGGTGGCGGCGATGGGAAGTTACGCCGTGTTCGTGCTCGCCCAGGGGGTGGGGGCGCCCACGCCGCCCGCGTCCTGGCTCACCCACGTGTTCATGGCCGCGGTGATCGCGCTGGTGTTCTGGCGGGGCCGCGCGGTGCGCCGGATGGTGGAGGGGGAGGACACCTCGATGACGCCGCTGGAGGCGGCCCGCGTGGCGATGGCCGCCAAGACCTCCGCGGTGGTCGGGTCGCTGCTCGGGGGATACTTCGCGGCCGTCATCCTGTTCGTGGCGGGGCTCCCGCCCGCGCCCGCACGGCTGGACCTGCTCATCTCTGCGCTCGCAGGCGTGGCGTTGGCGGTGCTGATGGTGGTGGTGGGGCTCGTGGTGGAGCGCTGGTGCCGGGTGGATCCGCCAGAGGATGAGAACGGCGTGGGCGCGGCCGATCCGTCGGCGCCGTCCGCCGCCTGAGGAATCCGCACCGTTTCCCGCGCGTTTTTTACGTGCCGGTGCCCGCCGACTGCCGCCCGTCCTGTGTGCCGGTGCCCGCGGACTGGCTCGCGCCCTCTGCCGGTGCCCGGTCTGATTTTCCGCAGCCACCCCCGCCTGAGAGACTTGGGATGAAGGAGAGGAACACCATGACCACGCCACCTCCGAACCAACCGCACGCCACGCCGGGTCAGCCGCCGTCGCCGGAATGGGGACCGCCGGGAACCGCGTCACAGCAGGGCTTTGCGCAGCAGGGCGCGCAACCTGCCCTTTCCGCTCAGCCGCAGATGCCGCCGTATGGTGCGCAACCCCATCTCGGGCCGCCCCCCTCTGGCGGGCGCGGCCCCTTCGACCCGGAGGGGCTTGAGTTCCGGCCCGTTTCGCCCGGCCTCATCAGGGTGCGTTATATCAGCGCAGGAATACCGCTCCTGATCCTGCTGGCGGCCGTGGTGGTGCTGTTCGTGCTCGAACAGGCGATCGTGGCGGTCATCGGGCTCCTTGTGTTCTCGGTGCTCGTGGTCTGGCTCGGATGGCTGATCCCCCGTCAGGTGAAGGCGATCGGCTACGCCGAGGCGCAGGAGGACCTCGTGATCCGGCGCGGCATCATGTTCCGCTCGATGCGCGTGGTGCCCTACGGACGCATGCAGTTCGTGGATGTGCAGCAGGGTCCGCTTGATCGGGCCTTCGGCGTCTCCGAGGTGCGCCTCCACACGGCGGCCGCCACCACCGATGCTTCCCTGCCCGGCCTCGCCGCCGAGGAGGCGGCCCGGCTCCGCGATCGACTGACCGCACGCGGTGAGGCAAGGCTGGCCGGACTGTGACCGAGCACCAGCAGAACAGGCCAACGGAACCGACGCCGTCGGGCCACCCCGGCCAGCCCACGGGACCAACGGAACACGCGCCGCCGGGGTACCACGACAGGCCCACGGGACCGACGGAACACCCGCCGTCGGTCCATCAGTTCGGACCAACGGAACACGCGCCGTCGGGGTACTCGAGCGCGCCTGCGGGCCACCTGCGGGGGGAGCCGGAGGCGCCGTCGGACGGTTCGACGCTCTGGAGGCGCGTCCACAAGGCGACACCCCTGATCAAGTCGTGGCAGGTGCTGGTGGCGATCATGGTGGCGATCGCGGCCTCCGTGTTCGACGACATCATCCAGGGCTTCAGCGAGTTCGGCTTTCCCGCGCTGTGGGTGGTGGGGATCGTCGTGGGCGTGGTGCTGGTGGGGCTCCTGATCTCGTTCGCGTACGCGTACTTCGCGTGGCGCCGCACGGCGTTCGCGGTCGGTGAGGACGCGGTGTACTTCCACAAGGGAATCCTGTTCCGCTCACAGCGGCACGCGCGCCTCAATCGGATCCAGGGCGTGGACATTACCCGGCCGCTGCTCGGCCGGCTCGTGGGGCTGTCCAGCCTGACCATCGAGACCGCCGGCGGCGGCGACTCCAAGGTGGTCATCGAGTACCTGAAGGATGAGGATGCCGAGCGCCTTCGCGCCGAGGTGTTGGCGCGCGCGGCCGGGCTGAAGGCTGTGCAGTCCGTGGGTGCGCCGGGGTCAGGCGGGATGGCGGGTGTGCCGGGAGCACCGGGGGGAGCGCCGGGGGGCATGGGCCCGGACGGCCAACCGCTCGGCCCGGTGGGCGGCGATCTGGGCGGCGCACCGGTCCCGCCCGTGTTCGCGCAGGCCCCCGAGCGGCTTGTCTACCAACTCCCCGCGGGTCAGCTGATCCTCTCGATCCTGTACTCGATCTGGTTGATCCTGGCGGTGGTGGTCCTGATCGGATCGATCGTGGTGCCGCTGGGGTTCGGGCAGCCGTGGGGAGTGTTCGCGATCCTCCCGGTCGCATTCGTGGTGGTGAGCTCGGTGTGGGTGGCCTTCTCGGGTCACTTCGGCCACACCATGGCCATCTCGCCGGATGGCCTCCGCCTGCGGCACGGACTCCTCTCCACCCAGAGCCAAACCATCCCGCCGGGCCGCATCCAGGCGGTTCGCCTCAGCCAGCCGTTCCTCTGGCGCCGCCGCGACTGGTGGAAGGTGGAGATCAACGTGGCCGGCTACGGTGCGGCAGGCTCCTCCCAGGATGGTTCCGCGAACGTCTCTCGGAATGTGCTCCTCCCTGTGGCGCCGCGCGAGGTGGCTCTGCGCGCGTTGTGGATCGTGCAGCGGGATATCGGCGTGGACAATCCACAGGAGGTCTTGGCGGCCGCAATGACCGGCACCCTCGACGACGCCGGTTTCCTCCCGTCACCGCGTTCCGCCCGCTGGGTGGATCCGGTCGCCTGGAAGCGCAACGGACTCTTCATCACGCGCACGGCCATGCTCATGCGCACGGGCCGAATCACCCGGCAGGTCACGTTGGTGCCGCACGAGCGGACGCAGTCGCTCGCCGTCGCCCAGGGGCCGATCCAGCGCCGCCTTGGAGTGAGTTCCTTCGAGGGGCACAGCGTTCCGGGGCCGATCCTGCCGCGCACGAAGCACCTTCCGGAGTACGTGGCGCTGCAGGTGCTCGAAGAGCAGGCCCAGCGCGCGCGCGAGGCGCGGGCGCGAGAAGCTCCCGAGGAGTGGATGCTGCGCGTCTCCGCGGTGACACCGGCGGTGGAGGAGTGACGCCGAAGGCGCGCTCGCTCGCGTCCCACCCCTCCGCCCGCTCCGGCCCGACGAGGGCGGTAGACGCATGACACCCCCTCCCGCCGCCCGCCTCGGCGTGGGCGTGATCGGCGCTGGCCGGGTGGGCCCGGTGCTCGCCAACTCGCTGCGTGCCGTGGGCCATGCGGTGGTGGGGGTGACCTCCACCTCGCCGAGCTCGCAGGAGCGCGTGGAGGTCCTGCTGCCGGGAGTACCCGTCCTCGACGCTGACGAGATCGTCCGCCGCGCCGAGGTCATCCTCGTGACTGTGCCCGATACCGAGATCGCACCGGTGGTGGAGGGCCTTGCCCGGCTGGGCTGCTGGCAGTCGGGGCAGTTGGTGATCCACACCTCCGGCCTCCACGCCCTCGACGTGCTCGAACCCGCCCGCGCCGCCGGTGCCATTCCGCTCGCGATCCATCCGGCGATGGCCTTCACCGGCACCTCCGTGGATGTGGCCCGCCTGCAGGGCTGCCCGTTCGCCGTGACCGCCCCCGGGCCGGTGCTCCCGATCGCGCAGGCACTCGTGGTGGAGCTGGGCGGTGAGCCGTTCGTGGTCCCGCCCGCCGACCGCGCCGCCTACCACGCCGCCCTCACCCACGGCGCGAACCACCTCGCCACCGTGGTGGCGCAGGCGCGGCAGATCCTTGCCGCCAGTGGGATCGCGGGCGCCTCCCGCCTCCTCGGTCCCCTCCTCACCGCCGCGCTCGACTCCGCCCTCGACATCCCCGACGACGGCGACGCCCACCCGGGCGGGCCGGTCGTCCCCGGAGGGGCGGAGACGGTGCGGGCACACCTGGAGGCGCTCGACGAGCTCGGGCCCTCCGGGGTGGGCGAGGTTGCCGCTACCTACCGGCACCTCGCCGCCGCCAGCGCGCGGCAGGCTGCGGCGAGCGGGCGGATCACTGAGGACGTTGGCGAGGAGATCGCCCGGCTCACGGAGGAGTGAGCCGGACGGTCGGGCACGTCAGTATGGCGGCGGGCCCGAGTCGGGATTTTCAGCACGGGCGGAGTCGTCTCCTTCGCAGTCTGAGCGTGCGCCGGGGATGAATCTTCGCGGTGGGCGTGGGGCGCGGCCGGTGTAGATCACGCCGAGGGGGCTCTTCCAGAACCGTCTCCCGGCCGTGTCTACGGAGATCAAGCGGCCGGCGTGGAGGGTCTTGGTGCGGTGGCAGCGTCGGCAGAGGAGGGTGAGGTTGGTGAGCGCTGTCTCGCCGCCGTGGGCCCATTCGTCGAGGTGGTCGGTGTCGCAGTACATGGCGGGTTGGTCGCAGCCGGGGCGGCTG
>JAAZBW010000253.1 GCA_012513625.1 Actinomycetales bacterium
ATCCTCGCAGCGCTGGGCGGGTCTGAGAACGTCACGGACATCCGGTCCTGCATCACGCGGCTGCGCGTGAACGTGGAGAACGCCGAGTCCATCAGCGAGGACGAACTGAAGGACGCCGGCGCGTTCGGCGTAGTGGTCCACGGGCGCACCGTCCAGGTGGTGGTGGGTCCCGAGGCGGACGCGCTCGCGGACGAGATCTCGAAGCTCCGGTAGTTCTCCGCTCGTGGTGGTGGAGCCCGTCGACGGCGCCGCGTCCGTCCGTAGGGCCCGGCCCGTTCCGAGCGACCTCCCCGAGCTCCTCCGCCGCCGCCTCGACCGTCCGGGGGCGAGCCTCCTCTTCGACCTCGACGGCACACTGATCGATTCCGAGCCCACGAGCGTGGCCGCGTTCCGCGCCTGCTTCGCGGCCCGTGGCTGGGACATCCCCGAGCCCTACATCGTGGAGCACTTCATCGGACGGCGCGCCACCGAGGTCTTCCGGGAACTCGACGGCCCGTGGACCGGCCTCGACCCCGCGGCGCTCGCCGCCGAGTCCCTCACCTACCTCGACTTCGAGGCGATCCCTCCGTTGGCCCTCCCCGGCGCCACGGCGGCACTGTCCGCGTGGAAGGGCCGGGTGCCGATCGCGATCGTCACCTCCGCGCCGCGCTGGTGGGCGGAGCAGTCCCTCGGAATCGTGGGCGGAGCCGCCCCGGACCTCGTGGTGGCCGCCGACTCGTACGAGCGCGGTAAGCCGCATCCCGACCCCTTCACCACAGCGGGCCGGCTCCTCGACGTGGACCCGGCCCGGGCGCTAGCCTTCGACGACGCCGAGCCCGGGGTCGCGTCCGCCCGAAGTGCCGGGGTGGGGCTCGTCGTCGGGGTGACCACGCACCTGGACGGGCCGGTGCTGGAGGCGGCTGGCGCCCACGCGACTGCACCGGACATGGGGGTCCTCTCCGCCCGAGTGTGAGGCGCGGGTGGGTCCGACTGACCCTGCAGGTCAGCCGGTGGTGTCCACCTGCTGTGCCGCCTGGGTGCGGCGTGCCGAGTCCATCAGTTCCGTGACAAGGCGCCGGAGTGCGGTCGAGGCATCGTTGTGCCCGTCCAGCCACTGCTGTGCGAGGGCCACGATGTCCCCGCCGATCCCGAGGCCCGTCAGCGCGGAGGGGAAGAGGGCGACTACCAACTGCTCCGCCATCTCCGGGCTGCGCTCGGCCCAGAAGGACTCCAGCCGCTCGAAGTACGGGACCACGTAGGGCACCAGGAGGGAGCGATCGTGCACCCGCTGGAAACCCTGCAGCGTATTGAGCTGGATGGTGTTTGCCATCTGCTCTGCGCCGGTGAGTTCCTCCCATACGGCCTGCTTGTACGTGGGGATCGCCGCACGGGCCCGTGCCGCCGCCTGGGCGCCGCTGGCGGTGGCATCGGCAGCGAGGGCGTCGTCGATCGCGCGCTCGTCCGCTCGGCCACCGGCGGCGAGCGAGACGAGGAGGTCCCACGCGAGGTCGGTGTCGATCTCGAGCCCCTGTAGCACCTCGGTTCCCGAGCGGAGGGCAGCCACGGTGTCGAGCTGTTCGGACGTTGCCGCGTGGAGCGCGAATGCCTTGACCAACTGGAACTGGAGGTCACTGCCCGGCTCTGCCGCGCGTGCCAACGCAAGGAGGGAGTCCGCCGTGTGCTCCACGAGCGCCGCCCGCCTGGCCGGGGCGGAGTAGTGCTGGACCGCCTGGTTGAGCTGGCGGAGCAGTACCAGGACCACGGTGGAGTCCGTCACGGACCCGACGGAGGAGAGCACCAGGTCCGTGAAGCGGGAGGCCGACCACTCGCCGTCGCGAGTCATGTCCCACGCCGCCGCGAGGACGAGCGAGGAGGAGAGCGTGGACTCGAAGCCCGAGATATGCGCAGTGGCGGTCTCCAGGGAGTGCGGATCGAGGCGGATCTTGCAGTAGGCGAGGTCCTCGTCGTTCAGCAGGACCAGATCGGGCCGGCGGGCACCCTCGAGCTGGGGCACCCTGGTGAGTTCCCCGTCCACGTCCAGCTCGATGCGATGGCGCCGCACGAGGGCCTCGCCCTCGACGTCGTAGGCGCCGACGACGAGGCGGTGCGGGCGCAGGATTCCGGCCGAGGCGTCCGGGAGCTGCCGGATGGCGAACGAGGTGATGACCTCGGTCCCGTCCCGCTCCTCGGTCTCGATCTCCGGCAGGAGCGTGTTGACGCCGGCCGTCTCCAGCCACACCTTCGACCACTCGGTGAGCTCCCGGCCCGAGGTGGCCTCGAGCTCCACCAGTAAATCGTTCAGGACCGTGTTTCCCCACTTGTGCTTCCGCACGTACTCGGCCACGCCGGCGAGGAACTCCTCCTGGCCCACCCATGCCACGAGCTGGCGGAGGACCGAGGCGCCCTTCGCGTAGGTGATGCCATCGAAGTTCACCTCCACGTCCTCGAGGTCCCGCATGTACGCCACGATCGGATGCGTGGAGGGCAGCTGGTCCTGGTTCAGCGCCCAGGACTTCTCGAGCGTGTTGAAGGTGGTCCAGGCGTCCTTCCACTTCGTGGCCTCCACCATGGCGAGGTGGCTCATGAACTCGGCGAACGATTCGTTCAGCCACAGGTCGTTCCACCACTCCATGGTCACGAGGTCGCCGAACCACATGTGGGCGAGCTCGTGCAGGTTCGTGATCACCCGGCGCTCGCGCGTGGCATCCGGGACCTTGCTACGGAACACGTACGTCTCGGTGAAGGTGACGCAGCCGGCGTTCTCCATGGCGCCCGCGTTGAACTCGGGCACAAAGATCTGGTCGTACTTGGAGAACGGGTAGGGCTGCCGGTAGGCGCCCTCGTAGAACTCCATTCCCGCGGCCGCCACGTCCTGCAACTCCTCCGTGTCGAGGAACTCGCCGAGCGAGGCCCGGCAGGCGACCCGCATCGGGATCTTCCGGCCGTCGCCGGTGGTGAAGGAGAACTCGCGCTCGCCCACGTGGTATGGGCCCGCCACGATCGCCGTGACGTAACTGGAGAGCGGGGGAGTGGGCGGGAAGTGCCAGACCCGGGCTGCGGCGTCGTCGCCCTTGCCATCCGCGTCCTGCACGCGCTCCTCGAGCTCGTTGGAGAAGACGGTCCAGTGGGCCGGCGCCGTCACCGTGAACTGGAAGGTGGCCTTCAGGTCCGGCTGCTCGGCCACGGCGAAGACGCGGCGGGAGTCGGCCACCTCGAACTGGGAGTAGAGGTAGACCTCGCCGTCCGCGGGATCCACGAACCGGTGCAGGCCCTCGCCAGTGCGGCTGTACTCGCAGGTGGCGTCCACCAGGAGCACGTTGTTGGTGGCGAGGCCCTCCAGTTGGATTCGGGACTCGGCGAACGCGGTGGCGGGATCGACTGCCACACCGTTCAGCTCGATCCGCTCCACGCTCCGCGCGATCAGGTCGAAGAAGGTGACGGCCCCGGGGGTGGCCGTGAACTGGATCCGGGTGACCGAACGGAACGTCTCCGTGGAGGGTCCTGCCAGATCGAGCTCCACCTCGTAGCCGGTGGTCCGGATCGTGGCGGCGCGCTCCCGGGCCTCGGTGCGCGTGAGGTTCGTCCCCGGCATGGGTCTCCTTCGGATGGGATCAGGTGTTCGAGCGGGCGGCGCAGTGGCGCCGGGCACCGAATGATCCTTTCACGTCCCTCCCTCCGCGCCCGCACCGGGCTCCACGCAGTGAGCGAACACGGGATGGCCCCTACGGTGAGGCAGAGGCGTGGGATGCGTATCCGCCGGTGGCGGACGGAGCTGTCCGGGACCGCGCACAATCGCGCACAATGGTGTCATGACTGAGAACGTTGACTTCTACTTCGATCCCATCTGCCCCTGGGCCTGGATGACCTCCCGCTGGGCGCTGGAGGTGGAGAAGGTCCGGGACGTGCAGGTGACCTTCAAGCCCATGAGCCTCTCCGCCCTCAACGAGGGCCGGGACCTCGACCCCGACTACCGGGCGAAGATGGACCGCGCCTGGCGCCCCATCCGCGTGGTGCTCGCGGCAGAGGACCACGGCGGACAGGAGGTGCTCCGGGACCTCTACACGGCGATCGGGCGCCGCTTCCACAATGAGGGCCGCGGCAGCGAGGACATGTCCGCCGTGGTGGAGGCACTCGAGGAGGTGGGCCTGCCGGCAGAGCTGATCGAGGCCGCCGACTCCGAGGAGCGCGACGACCGCCTCCGCGAACTCCAGCAGTCCGTGGTGGCCCTCGTGGGCGACGACGTGGGCACCCCCGTCCTCACCGTGCGCGGCTCGTCCTTCTTCGGTCCGGTCATCTCCCCGGCCCCGGTGGGCGAGGAGGCGGGTACCCTCTTCGACGGCGTGGCCGCCGCGGCCTCCTACCCGGGCTTCTTCGAACTGAAGCGCTCCCGCACTGTGGGCCCCATCTTCGGCTGATGCGCCACGTCACACACTGACGCAACTTCACCACGGCGAGAGGCCGGGCCCCGAACATGGGACCCGGCCTCCGTCGTCGTCGCACCTCCGTGATGGGAGGCGTGGCCTCACCAGATCTTGACGCGCTCCTCGGGGGCGAGCCACATGCCGTCGTCCTCGGTGACGCCGAACGCCTCGTGGAACTGGGGCACGTTCCTGACCACCTGGTTGCAGCGGAACTCGTCCGGCGAGTGGGGATCAGTGGCCATGCGCTGGATGAGGTACTCGTCCCGCGCCTTCTCCCGCCACACGAGCGCCCAGTTCTGGAACACCCGCTGGAGGGCGGTGGCGCCCTCGATCTCGGGCTCGTCCTCGAAGGAGGAGCCGCGCGAGGCGAGCTCGATCGTATACGCCTTCAGGGCAATCGAGAGACCGCCGAGGTCCCCGATGTTCTCCCCGATCGTGAGGGCGCCGTTCACTGCGTGGTCCGCGGACTCCCCGAACTGGGCGGGCACGAGACCCTCGTACTGGTCGATCAGCGCCTTCGTGCGCTCCTCGAACGCCTCACGGTCCGCGTCCGTCCACCAGCTCTCGAACTTGCCGGTGGGGCCGTACTTGGAGCCCTGATCGTCGAAGCCGTGGCCGATCTCGTGGCCGATCACGGCGCCGATGCCGCCGTAGTTGAGAGCATCGTCCGCCTCCGGGTCGAAGAACGGGGGCTGCAGGATCGCGGCCGGGAAGGCGATCTCGTTGGAGGTGGGCATGTAGTAGGCGTTCACCATCTGCGGGGGCATGAGCCACTCGTCGCGGTCCACGGGGCCGCCCACCTTGGCGGACTGGCGGTCCCACTCGAACTGGTTCGCCGCACGCACGTTCGCGAGCAGGTCTCCCGCGTCCGCCGCGAGCGCCGAGTAGTCCCGGAACTCCTTCGGATAGCCGATCTTCGGGTAGAAGCCCTCGAGCTTCTGCAGCGCCTTGACCTTCGTCTCCTCGCCCATCCACTCGAGCGCCTGGATGGACTCGCGGTACGCCTCGATCAGGCGTTCCACGAGGTGGTCCATCTTCTCCTTGGCCGCGGGCGGGAAGTGGCGCTCCACGTAGAGCTTGCCCACGGCCTCCGGCACGGCGCCGTCCACGAACGCCACGCCGCGCTTCCAGCGGGCCCGCAGCTCCTGGGCGCCGGTGAGCGTGCGGCCCCAGAAGTCGAAGTTCTCCTCCACGATCTCGTCAAAGAGGTACGGGGCGCGCGAGCGGAGCACGCCCCAGGAGAGCCACAGCTTCAGGTCCAGCAGCGAGCGGGACTCCCACACCTGCCCCAGGTGTGTGAAGAAGGAGGGGGTCATCACGTTGAGCTTCTCGAACACCTGCGGGGTGCCGGTGGCCTCCGCCCAGGTGCGCAGCGGGAACGCACCCGCGAGCTCCACGAGCTCGTCCAGTGTCATCCCGTTGGTGGTCTTGGACGCGTCCCGCATGTCCACGATGTTCCAGTGGCCGCCCGCGAGTTCCGTCTCCAGCATCATGATCCGGGCCGCCTCCGCCTCGCCACCGAGGCCGGCCAGCTCCAGCATGCGCGCGATGTGCGCCACGTACTTCTCCCGAGTGGCCGCGTGCACGTCCTCGCGGTAGTACGCCTCATCGGGGAGTCCGAGCCCGCCCTGCACCGTGTAGGTGGTGTACGTGTCCGGATCAAGCGGATCGTTCGAGACCTGCGAGTAGAACGGTGAGGCCACGCCCGTGGGGGCGAGGCGCCCGATCACCGCTGCCAGCTCGTCCTTGAGTGCCGCCTCCGCAATCGGCCCGAGGTCCGCGTGCAGCGGCTCGGCGCCGGCCGCGTTCACGGCGGCCTCATCCATGAAGGAGCTGTAGAGGGCGCCGATCAGCCCGGCCTCCGTGCCGGTGACGGTGCCGTCCGCGCAGTCCTCGATGATTGCGCGCACATCGATCTCGGCCTGGTCGCGCAGCGCGCGGAATGCCCCATCCGTGGGGCGGTCGGCCGGGATCTCGTGCGTGGCGAGCCATTCGCCGTTCATGTGAAGGTACAGATCGTCCTGGGGACGCGGGGGAGTCATGGTCATGGGTGCCAGCCTAGTCCGACGCCGGAGCCCACCCATCTGCGCGCCCTCACCCCGGAGTGTGTGCCGGTCCCGACGGCGGAGCCGACCCGTCCGCGTCCGCTCGCCTTGGCGTGGGCCAGCCGGGCGGCGCCCTGCCTCCGCACATCGGCGTCTTCCTCACCCAACTCCGCGCGGAGCAGGGTGGAACGCGCCACAATGGGCGCATGCGTATTCATGTTGCCGCCGATCATGCCGGTTTCGAGCTCAAGGAGGCGCTCGTCGCCCACTTCACGCAGGCAGGCCACGACGTGGTGGACCACGGGGCCTTCGAGTACGACGCTGAGGACGACTACCCGCCCATGTGTTTCGCCGCGGGCGAGGCCGTGGTGGCGGATGAGGGATCCCTCGGCATCGTGATCGGAGGCTCGGGCAACGGCGAGCAGATCGCTGCCAACAAGGTGAACGGCGTGCGTTGCTCGCTCGCCTGGAGCGTGGAGACCGCCCGCCTCGGTCGCCAGCACAACAATGCCAATGTCATGGGCATTGGTGGCCGCATGCACTCCCTCGAGGAGGCGATCCGCATCTGCGAGGCGTTCGTGGCCGAACCCTTCAGCGAGGACCCGCGCCACCAGCGCCGCATTGACCTCCTGACCGCCTACGAGGACGCCCGCGACGCCTGAGGCCCGCGCACTCCAACGACGACGGCGCCCACCCTTCGTACGGAAGGCGGGCGCCGTCGTCGTCACCAGTCAGATGTAGATGGCGGGATCCACCAGGTGCTCGACGTCTGCCGAGCGCACCTTGCGCTTCACGGTGGCAGGCACCCCCACCGCCACGGCACCTTCCGGCACGTTCTTGACCACCACGGCGTTCGCGCCCACCTTGGTGTCCGAGCCGAGGTTGATCGGGCCCAGCACCTTGGCGCCGGCGCCGATGACCACGCGGTCGCCCACGGTGGGGTGGCGCTTGCCCTTGGACATGGAGGTCCCGCCGAGCGTGGTGCCGTGGAAGATGGTCACGTCCTCGCCCACCTCCGCGGTCTCGCCGATCACCACGCCCATGCCGTGGTCGATGAACAGGCGGCGGCCGAGTACCGCGCCGGGATGGATCTCGATCCCGGTGGCGGCGCGGGCCGTCTGGGACAGCATCCGTGCCGGTAGCTTCGCGCCCTTCGCCCACAGGAGGTGAGAGAGCCGGTAGGCCCACACCGCGTGCACTCCCGGGTAGAGGAGTGCCACCTCCAACTTGTTGCGAGCGGCGGGGTCCTCGCGGAGCGCCGTGCGGAGGTCCTCCGCCATGAGGCGGAGCACCGGGATGCCAGAGTTGTGCACGTTAGTCGACCAGTCCTTCGAACAGCAGGGTGGAGAGGTAGCGCTCGCCCAGGTCCGGGATGATCGCCACGATCAGCTTGCCCTCATTCTCGGGGCGCCGGGCCACCTGCACCGCGGCCACGAGCGCCGCACCGGAGGAGATCCCCACCATGAGGCCCTCGGTGGTGGCGGCCTCGCGGGCGGCCGCGATCGACGCCTCGGAGGAGACGGTGACCACCTCGTCATAGAGCTCGGTGTCGAGGACCTCCGGCACGAAGTTGGCGCCGAGCCCCTGAATCTTGTGCGGCCCAGCCTTGCCCTCGGAGAGGAGGGGCGATTCGGTCGGCTCCACGGCCACCAGCCTGATGTCCGGGTTCTGCTCCTTGAGGTAGCGGCCGGCGCCGGTGATGGTGCCGCCCGTGCCGATCCCGGAGACGAGGATGTCCACCTTGCCGTCCGTGTCCTCCCAGATCTCGGGGCCGGTGGTGGCGTAGTGGATCTGCGGGTTCGCCTCGTTCGCGAACTGGCTCGCGAGCACGGCGCCCTCCGTGGCCTCCACGATCTCGTTTGCCCTGTTCACAGCACCGCGCATGCCCTCCGCGGGCGGGGTGAGCACCAGTTCTGCGCCGAAGCCGCGAAGCAGCGCGCGGCGCTCCTTGGACATCGACTCTGGCATGGTGAACACCACCTTGTAGCCGCGCGCGGCGGCCACCATCGCGAGCGCAATTCCGGTGTTACCGGACGTGGCCTCCACGATCGTGCCGCCCGGGGGCAGCTGGCCCGACTTCTCCGCAGCGTTGATGATCGCCACCCCGATACGATCCTTCACCGAGTTGGCGGGGTTGTAGAACTCGAGCTTGGCCACCACCGTCCCCGGTGTGCCCTCCGCCATGCGGTTGATGCGGACAAGGGGGGTGTTACCGATGGCCGTGGTGATGTCTGCGTGAATCATTCATACTCCTGGGTCTGTCTCGAATCTGCTTCGGTCCGCGGAACCGCGGTGCTGCTGGGGCGAGGCCGTCTGCCGGAGCGTCCAACACGCGCAGGGGCGCGCCTCTAGAGCTGGACGCTCGAGGGACAGCGCGAACTACGGGAGATCGAAACGCTGTAGACCACCGAGCGTCTCCTCTCCACCGTAGGTTGATTGTTGAAGATAAAACTACCTCAGCCGTCTCCGGCCCTGCAACACCATCTCACGGGGCTCCCGACCCCGCTCGGGCAGCGCCGTCCACCCTCAGTCCCGTGCTGCCCCCCTCGCGGGCGCCCGGGGCCGCCTCGTGCGTGCGTCTGGTGCCGCCCACGCGTGCGCCCGGTGCTGCCCCACGCGCCGCGCCGTCCACCGTCTATCCCGTGCCGCCCCACGCGGGAGCCCGGCTCCGCCTCACGCGTGCGCCCCCTTCCGCCCGACGACGGAAGCGGCCGCGCGTCGTCGTCCCGCCTGCCGTCCGGGTCATCGATCCCGGGAGGCGGCGAGCGTGTTGAGGGTGCGGGCGGCGGTCTCCGCGTCGTCGACGGTGACCACGAACCTCCCTCCCGATGCACGCTCTACGACGAGCGCCTCGCCCTTGCGAGTGACGATCCCGGTCTCGAAGCCGTTCGTCCGGTAGCCCCAGCCGCCGAACTCACCGAAGGGGCTGACCGTGCGGATGTCCGCACGAACCACCTGATCGAGGGGCACCCGGAATGTGGGGATGCCGATGGCCGAGCGAGCGGTGAGACCGTCCGCATCAATGTGCAGGTGAAAGAACAGCGTGGCCACCGTCAGCGCCGAGGTGACAGCCATGATGACGAGCGCCACCCACGTCCCGGCGGTGGCGAGCCAGATCGAGAGCAGCAGCACGGGTAGGAGGAGTGCGGTGATCCCGATGAGCACGCCGCGGGTTGGTCCCACGGACCCATCCCAGGTGAGGGCTTCTCCAGAGGGAGGAAGGCGAGGGGCGCTGGCGGGGACGGGGCCGGCGGTGGCTGCCTCCTCCCGCGTGAACGGAACGAAGAGTGCGGCGATGGTGCCGATGGCGAGCGCACCGAGGATCGCTGCGAGCATGCCCCAGTTGTTGAGCGGTGCGCCCTGGCCGGTGGCGAGGTCGAACTGGGGGAGTACCGTGACGAGGGTGGCGAGTGGGAGGAACGAGCCGATTCCGGCTGCCATCCCCGCGCCCAGGCGGCGGCTCTGCCGGGCGGTGATGGCGAGCGTGAGCCCGGAGATGAGTAGCAGGAGCGAGCCAATCACCGCGTTCTCACGAATGAGTTGGCCCACGGTGCCGAAGCGGTCGGGGCCATCGAGGCCCCAGTGGAGCGCAATGTCCGGCGGGAGGCGGTCCGCGTTCGCGCCGATGACGAGGAGGACTCCCGCGAGGAGGAGCACCGGGAGGCCAAGCCCGAGAGTGATCGCGGCGATGATTCCGGTGCGTCGGGAGACCCCGTTTCTTCTTGGTTTGGGCGGGTGCGGCTGGGGGGTGGGCGTGTTCATGCGCGGACCTCGATCTCGCGGGTTCCGGCGCGGCGGAGTTCGCCCGTTCCCGAGGTGAGCGCGGCGACGGTCTGTGCCAGCCCGTCCGGGTCCGCCGTCGCAAGGGTGAAAACGGCCTCGCGTCCGTATTCCACCGCGACGACGTCCTCGCCGCGCGCCTCCAGTTCGGCCCGGACCCGGCCCGCCTCGGTGTGGGAGAGGGCGAGGGTAAGGAGGGCGCGGGTCACCACCCGCACGCGGGGCACGCCCTCGAGGGCTTCCGCGACAGAGTCGGAGTAGGCGCGCACGAGGCCTCCGGTGCCGAGCTTAACTCCGCCGAAGTAGCGGGTAACCACCGCCGCCGCGTTGGTGAGTCCCGAACCGCGGAGCACGTCGAGCATGGGCCGGCCGGCCGTGCCGGAGGGCTCGCCGTCGTCCGAGGAGCGCTCGGTTGTCTGCGCGCCGGGCACCTCCACGATGTAGGCCGAGCAGTGATGGCGGGCATCGGGGAACTCGGCGCGAACGGCGGCGATGGCGGCGCGGGCCTCCTCCTCGGAGTCCACGCGGCTGAGGGTGCAGATGAATCGGGAGCGGCGGATCTCGAGCTCGTGCGTGGTCACCGACCCGCGGGCGGGGCGGAATCGCGCTGTCTCCATGCCTCGATCCTGCCAGCGGAGGAGAGAAGGCTCGAATCGGGAGGCTCTTGGGGCGGGAGGCGGGCTTCTGCTCTCGTGGTGCGCGCTTCTCCTCTCGTGGTGCACGCCTCGCCCGCGCCCCCGGCCATCCGCGCGGTCGGCCGCGCCCCCGGCCATCCGCGCGGTCGGCCGCGCCGATGGGGTAGGATTTCACGGTTGTCATCACGATCTTGGCCAATCTCACACCTCCCCGGGGCTGCTCACGCTGGCGCGCGGAGTGGTGTGGCTGGCAAAGTAGACGATTGGTTGATTCTTATCCACGGAAAGGAGCGGCAGGGCAATGGCAGTTCCAAAGCGCAAGATGTCCCGTAGCAACACCCGCTCGCGCCGGTCCCAGTGGAAGGCGGAGGTCACCGAACTGGTGAACATCCGCGTCCGCGGCCGCGTGATCCAGGTGCCGCGACGCCTCGCAAAGGCCTACCAGAAGGGTCTGGTCGTCGAGGACTAAGCACTCGCACACGATTAAGGGGATCCCGCGAGGGGTCCCCCTTTTCGTTTCTGTCGGTTGACGCGCCCGGATTCGCGCTACTCGGCGCACCGGCCGGTGAGCGATCCTCCCCGCAGAACGCAGAACGCAGAACGCAGAACGCGGGCCGTCGGACGCAGCACGCGGGCCGTCGGACGCAGCACGCGGGCCGTCGGACGCAGCACGCCGGATGCGGGCCGCAAGACGCCGGATGCGGTGTGCCGGACTGCAGACGCGCCGGCTATTCGAACGGCCAGTTCCGATAGCGTCCGCGCAGCACGCCGAGGGTGTCACTGCCGCGGGCGCTTCCATCCATGATCTCGATTCGCTCGATGACCCCCCGGGCCAGGACGTTCCAACCGATCAGCTCGGGTGTCCCAACTATGCGGACCCCGAACCATGAACGCCCCGCCAGCACCGGTCCCCACTCGGTCTGCGCGAATTCGGCCAGCCGCCAGATTCCTCCCGGGGCGGGTGCGAGTTCGGCGGCGGCGTCGGCGAGGTGGCGGTGCTCCTCGCCCAGCAGCGTGACTGCCGCGCGCCGGGAGGCGAGCGCGGCGTCGTACAGGTCTGTCGACTCCTTCAGCAGCCCCGCCACCTCGGGCGGTTCCCCGTCCGCCACGAGAAGGGAGGAAACCGTCCAGGCCGCGGGCCCGTCCTCGCCGATCGCGGTCCACAGCGTCACCGGTGCGGGCAACCGACCGCGCAGCCGACGCGCCTGGTTGCGCTCGTGCGGCGGTGGGATGAAGGGGTGGTCAGAGTGGATGGTCACGTCCGCGAACCTAGCAGCCAGAGTGAGCCGCCGATCCTCCGGAAGTGGCACCGCTCACGTTCCAGCACCGCTCACGTTCCAGCACCGCTCACGGTCCGCAAGTTGCGCGCGGCCACCACGCCAGAGGGAGGTGTGCCGCAGAGGTGGGGATGGGAGATCCGTGCGCCCCCGTTGGGTCGGCGTCCTACAGTCGCACTCGGCCCGTGGCGCGAAGGGTTGGGAGAGCGGACGGTCGGAATCGCGCGGCAGCGGCACGGCGCCCCTGCGTCGGCCCCTTCTGGGCAGGCCTCCGGTAGCGGGCAGGAGGCCGCACCCACGGCGCCTCCACCACAGGTTCCACGGCGGCTGCCTGGAGGCCCTCCGACAGCTCGCCATCGCGCCCCTGTGCGCGCGCAGTAGCGAGCGCCGCCTCGAGTTCGCTGCCGTCCACCGGCACCCACATCGTGTTCACCACGGTGCGGGACGCCCTGGGGAGCGGCCGGCCGTAGGTGCGGCCGAGGCTGGTCCTCCACACCCGCTCGCCATCCCCGGTGAGGGGGTGGATCCGGCCGGCACCCAGGCTCTTCAGGCGGTGGCAGCGCCGGCAGAGCACCGCGAGGTTCTCGAGGCTTGTCTCGCCGCCCTCCTCCCACTCCTCGATGTGGTCCAGGTCCGCGATGACTGCGTCCGCCGAGCACCCGGGCCGGCTGCACGTGCGGTCCCGGAGGCGGGCCGCGATCTGGATCCCGAGTGGCGGCTGATAGGAGCCCCGGCCCACGTCCAGCGGCAGGCCCGTGCGCGTGTCCGTGATGATCCGCCGCCACGCCCCGCCCGCTGACATCAGGATCGCCAGCGCCGGGTTAATCGGCCCGTACCCCTCCAGCCAGGCGGCCTCGATCCGGCCGTCCAGCTCAGGAGCCGCGTCCTCATCGAGCGCTCCCTCGGCACTGCCAGGCAGCGCTTCGTACCCGGGCCCGTTCAGCTCCTCGTGGATGCGGGGGAGTGGGGAGGGGTGCGGGTCCCAGCCGGGGATCGCACGCGCCGCCACCTCAAGCGGGAGCGTCAGGTGAACCCGCCCCGGGGGAACGGTGACCGTGGCACCCGTCGGGGCGCCATCAACCACGAGGGTGAGCTCCGTGCCGTTCACGAGTGCCTCGAGCCCCCAAGACGTGAGGGCATCCGCCCGGAGCTGTTCGCGTGTTCGCGAGTCCCCCTGCGTCCGGGCCGAGGCAGCCGCACGGTTGAGTGCGGCATTGACGGTCACAGCGCCGTCCGCCGGGAGGCACACCCTGAACGACGCCATCCCGTCCGGCAACTGCGTGAGCCGGGAAACGTGACGCCGCGAGCGCGCCTGTTGGTGGCGCGCTTCCGCCAGGTCCGGCTCCAGCTCGATCACGAGCCGGGAGATCCTCCGCTCCAGCTCCCGCGTGGTGAGCGTGGCCACCTCCGGCAGGATCTGCGCCTCCACCTCCCACGCCACCTCATCCGGAATGTGCCGCAGCGCTTCCGCGATCGCGCAGGCCTTGCCGATTGGAACCTCTCCCCGCTGGAATACCTCCCCGATCGCGGAGAGCCGGCCAAAGAGGTCCCTCCCAGCCGCAATCCACTTGCCTGCCATGGGCGCCGCGACCCCGAGCGCGAGGCCCACCTCCTCCGCCGCCGAGTTGAGGTTGCCGTACGCGTCCGCAAACAGGAACGCTGGACTGTTCGCAAGTTGCACCGCGTACCGCACCATCACCGCGTGCGCCGCGTTTGCCGCGCGGGCCGCCTCCGCCATGATCGCCGCGTGCTGCACGGGCTGCATGGCCTGGAAGTGCGCCTCGAAGGACTCATCGAACGCGACTTCGATCCCGCCCTGTGCCGTCCGGATCGCTTCATCCGCCGCCTCAAACGACGCGTTCGCCGCCGCAGAGTAGCGACGCTCCATGCTCAGCACCGGAGCCAGCTCGTAGCCCTCCGGCTCTGGAGGGAAGGCCTTCGCATTCTTGAGCGCGCGGAAATCCGCCCGCCGCTCGCGCTGCGCCTCCGCCCGCGTGCCACGCCGCTGCGTCCACCCCGGCCGGGCATCCGCGTCACCGTCCCGCGGGACGAGTGGCTCCTCTATCGCTGTCATGCCCCAAGTCCATCAGTGACCCCTGACACGAACGTCGCCAGATCCGTCCAGAATGGCCTCCCGCAAATGTGATCTGCAACACATGTCCGCGGCAGTGGGGGCGCGCAGGTTGGGACGCATCCCGACAGGACGGCAACGTGGGTCCGCCAGCTCGCGGGCGCGCCGCGGGTGCTGACACGGGGCGAGGACGGGGGCGGAGTTCCGTACGGAAGGCGCGCCAATCGTCGGGCCGGGCGACGACGTGGGTTGGCCGGGCCACGGGAGGCGCGCCAATCGTCGGGCCGGGCGACGATGGGGGCGGGGCTGCGTACGGAAGGTGCGTCAGTCTTCGGGCCGGGCGACGATGGGGGCG
>JAAZBW010000254.1 GCA_012513625.1 Actinomycetales bacterium
GCTTGAGCCCGATGTCATCCATCTTCACGATCAGCGCCACCACACCGTACACGAGCGCGGTGATGCCGAGTCCCACCACCACGAGGGTGATGAGGCGGGGCCAGAACTCGGCATCGCCGATCTCATTCAGGGAGATCATCATGATCTCCGCGGAGAGTACGAAGTCCGTGGTGATGGCGCCGCGGACCATCTGGGCCTCGCGCTCGGGACCCTGGACGGCGGCGGGCTGTTCCCCCTCTGCGTGGCCGTCCGGGTGGCCGCGGAAGTACTCCCACACCTTCTCCGCGCCCTCGAAGACCAGGTAGGCGCCCCCGAGCATCAGGAGCGGGGTGAGGATCCAGGGCGCGAACTGCGAGAGCAGCATGAGCGCCACGATGATGATGGCCTTGTTGACGAGTGAGCCGCGGGCGATTTTCCAGATCATCGGGAGCTCGCGCGCCGGGGAGAAGCCGGTGACGTAGCGGGGGGTGACGGCGGCGTCGTCGATCACCACGCCCACGGCCTTCGTGCCGGCGGCGCTCGCCATCTTGGCGATCACCGCCACGTCATCGAGGAGTGCTGCGAGTCCACCGGCCACGCGCGTGGTCCTTCCGATCGGATGCTCCCGGTGACCCGGGACCGAGAGGGAACCCTACTCCCCCGGGCGTGACTCGGCGCGGTGGCGCCCGGCAGCGTGGTCTTCGGGCTGCGTCCTGCCGGGACGGACGCCCGAGACGATGAGCGTGCGCCCCACCACGTGGAAGTCCACCTCGCGGCCCGCGTAGGACATCGAATAGGTCCGGCCCGGATCCTCCTGGTATGCGGGCCGCGGATCTGCGGCGAGCACGCCTTCGAGGGCGCCCCGGGCGTCCGCCGGGATGACGGCGAGGAGGTCCTCCGGAATGTTGACGTCCAGCGGATCCCGGGGGTTGGCGGTGAGGAAGCCGCCGCGTGCCTCGGGGATCGAGTCGAGGGGAACGTACGGCTTGATGTCGAGGATCGGGGTGCCGTCCACGAGGTCCGCGCCGCCCACCACGAGCACGGGACCCTCCGGGCCGTGCTCCACGCTCCGCAACTCCACGGCGGAGAGCCCGATCGGGTTGGGTCGGAACGGCGAGCGGGTGGCGAAGACGCCCATCCGCTGATTCCCACCCAGCCGGGGCGGGCGGACGGTGGGGCTCCATCCTTGCTCGGTGTTCTCGGAGAACAGCCAGATGAGCCAGAGGTGGGAGAAGCCCTCGATCCCGCGGAGCGCCTCCGGGCTGCGGAACTCGGGGGTGAAGACCACGCGTGCCGTGAGCTCCGGGACAATCCGCGCGTTACGCGGCACTCCGAACTTCTCCGGGAACTCGCTGCGCACGTGGGCGATCGGTCTCACGCCCCGATCCTAGTCCGGCAGCGCGTGGCACCATGGACGGCATGTCCCTGACCCCTGAACCCCCGTTCCCCGAGGCCGGTGCACTCTTCTACCAGGAGCTCACGCTCCACAACGAACGCCCTTGGTGGCGGGAGAACAAGGACCGCTGGGAGCGGACGGTGCGGGAGCCGTTGGAGCGGATCATGGCGGCCCTTGCGCCCGAGTTCGGAGAGGCGAAACTCTTCCGCCCGTACCGGGACCTCCGCTACGGGAAGGACAAGACCCCCTACAAGATGCATCAGGGCGCCTACGTGGAGACCATGCCGGCGGCCGGCTGGTACGCCGAACTGGGCGTGGGCGGCCTGAGCTGCGGAGGCGGCTTCTACAACGCGCGCCCCCGGGAACTCGCCGCCTACCGGAAGGCCGTCACCAACGCGGCCCGTGGGCATGAGCTTGAGGTGATCCTCGAGGGCCTGACGGCGGACGGCTGGGAGGTGCGCGGAGACACCCTCCTCACCGCGCCACGCGGCTACGAGCAGTCCCACCCCCGCATTGCCCTCCTACGCCACACCAACCTGAGCGTGCGGCGCGCGATCGGCCCGGAGGTGACCGGCGAGGACTCCGCGATTGAACGCATCGCTGCGGACTGGCGCGAGATCGAGCCGCTTGTGGCGTGGGTCTCCGACGAGTTCGAGAAGGTGGCCCGCACCGAGGAGAGCGCGTAGTGGGGGGCGTCCCCGGCCCCGTCTACCCGGCCCCGCGTCCCCGGTCCAGGGTGCCCGGCCCAGCGTCCCCGGCCCAGCGTCCCCCGCCCTGCCAGTGGCTGGGGCCACACCCTCAGTGCCCGAAGCGGTCCGGGTCGTCGATCTTCGCCTGCGGGTCCTCGAGTGAGTCCACCGCCTGCATCTCCTCCTCGCTGAGCTCGAATCCGAAGACGTCGAGGTTCTCGGCCTGCCGCTCACGGCTGGCCGATTTCGGGATGGGCACGAGCCCGCGCTGGATTTCCCACCGGAGCACCACCTGCGCGGGGGTCACGCCGTGCGCGTCCGCCACAGCCTGCAGCTCCTCGCGCTCCAACAGCTCGCCCTGTGCCTTCCCGAGCGGCGACCAGCACTCCCCCACGATTCCGTTCTCACGCATGTAGGCAACCACGTCATTCCGCGGCCGCAGCGGGTCGAGCTGGATCTGGTTGATCTCGGGAATGTACCCCTCGCTCGCGAGCACGTCGAGGTGCGTCGGCAGGAAGTTGGACGTACCCACCGAACGTACGAGCCCGTCCTCCTGGACCGCGAGCATGCCCTCAAACGCGTGGACGTAGCGCCCGTGGCCCGGGTTCGGCCAGTGGATGAGCAGGATGTCCACATAGTCCAGTCCGAGCGCGTCCAGCGAGCGGGAGAGGACCTCTCTCACACCGTCGATCGAGTGCCATTCCTTGTTGAACTTGGTGGTGACCACGATGTTTTCACGCGGGACGCTGCTCTCCCGCACCGCCTGCCCCACGGCGTCCTCGTTGCGGTAGTTCTCCGCCGTGTCGAGCAGCCGGTATCCGAGGTCCAAGGCGGAGGCGACCGCCTCCACCCCCTCGGAGCCCGTGAGCGGCCAGGTTCCGAGGCCGATGCGGGGCACCGCAACGCCGGATCGGAGTCGGACAGTGGGGATCTTCTGCTGTGCCATACGCACCACGCTACCCCGCGAAGGCTCGGCCCGCCGGTAGCCTTCTGGTGTGATCCTCGGTCTCCCGTCCCACCCCCTGGTGGTCCACTTTGCCGTGGTGCTCCTCCCCCTCGGGGCGCTCGCGCTGGTGGTGCTCTTCCTGGTGCCCCGCCTTCGGGGCACCTACCTGCTGCCCGCCACCGCGGTGACGCTGGCCGGGGTGATCGCCGCCATCGTCGCGAAGTTCACCGGGGAGTCCCTCGCGAAGTTGGTGGGCCGCCCCACCTGGCACGAGAACCTCGGCAACGTCACCGTGGTGGTGGGAGGGCTCCTCGCCGTCGCCAGCGTCGTGTGGCTGGTGGTGGATCGCCGCGCCCGCGTTGCACTCGAGAACGCGAAGGACGCGGACCACGTGCCGGTGATCGGCCGGATCGGCACCATTGCCGCGCTCACCACCCTCGGACTCGCCATCGCCACCACGGTTTTCGCGATCCTCACCGGCCATGCGGGTACCGCGGCCGCGTGGGAGCCCCGGCTCGAACAGCTCTCACCCGCCCCATCCCCGTCCGCCTCCCCCAGTCCGACTCCCACCGTGGCGCCCTCCCCCAGCGCAGAGCCGTTGCCGACTGTCGAGCCCACCCCTGAGACGTCACCCACCCCGGACGCGACCCCGACGGCGTGACGCACCCCCGTCGTCGCCTCCCGACGGCGTGACCCGCCCCCCGTCCTCGACACCCACACCGTCGTCGCCTCCCGACGGCGTGACGCACCCCCGTCGTCGCCTCCCGCCATTGGCACGCGTCCCTCGTAGTCGTCCCCGGAAACGATGGCAACCGGCATCCATGACCGCGGTCGTCCACTCACCTTCGGGTGACCCGGCGGGATGGCAACAAGGAAACCTGACTGTTGCCTCCGAGAGAGGCGCAGAACTGGCCTCCCCCGCGGCCTTCTCGGAGGCAACTGCCGTTGTCTTGACCGGGACCCGGACGAACCGGCCGTTGGCGTCGTCCGCTCCCCGCGTGTGGGGCACGGCACGCAGCCGAACAGCGAGCTCGGGGCGCCCTCCTCTCCGGCGGCTAGGCTTGCCGCATGCGACTAGGCCTTGATTTTGGTACCACCCGTACGATTGCCGCCCACGCCGACCGCGGCAACTACCCGGTGGTCTCCTTCCAGGACAACGCGGGCGATACCCACGACTACGTGCCGTCCGTGGTCGCACTCGAGGGCGATAACCTCCTCTTCGGCTACGACGCCCTCCATGCGTACGAGGAGCGCCGCGTGCCACTCACCCGCTCGTTCAAACGCTTCCTCGCCTCCTCGCACGCGAACATCAGCACCACCGTCCAGGTGGGCGGCCGCTACATCCCCCTCATCAACGTGCTCTCGGGCTTCCTCGCCCACGTGAAGGAGCGCCTGCACACCGCGA
>JAAZBW010000255.1 GCA_012513625.1 Actinomycetales bacterium
CGTCTGTGGGTCCACGTCCACGATGCGGTGCCCGTGGTGGTCGATCGTGAGCCGGCCGTCCCCAGTGACGGTGCCGATCACGGAGGTCTCCACCTCCCACTTGCCGGTGATCTCAAGGAATCGGTCCAGGTTCTCCGGCGTGACAATCGCCATCATCCGCTCCTGGGACTCGGACATGAGGATCTCGCCGGCTGTGAGCCTCGGATCGCGCAGGAGGACCTCCTCGAGGTCCACGTGCATGCCGCTGTCACCGTTCGCGGCGAGCTCCGAGGTGGCACACGAGATGCCCGCGGCGCCGAGGTCCTGGATTGCCTCCACCACGCCGGCGCCGAAGAGTTCGAGGCAGCACTCGATGAGGAGCTTCTCCATGAACGGATCGCCCACCTGGACGGCAGGCCGTTTGGCGGGGCCGCCCTCCTCGAACGTCTCCGAGGCGAGGATGGAGGCGCCGCCGATGCCGTCCCCGCCCGTGCGGGCGCCGAACAGGATCACCCTGTTGCCCACGCCCGAGGCGTTGGCAAGGTGGATCTCGTCCGCGCGGAGGACTCCGAGGCCGAGCGCGTTCACGAGCGGGTTGGTTTGGTAGGCGGGATCGAACTCGGTCTCACCGCCGATGTTGGGCAGGCCGAGGGCGTTGCCGTAGCCGCTGATCCCGGAGACCACGCCGTGCACGAGGCGGGCGGTGTCCGGGTGGTCGATCTCGCCGAAGCGGAGCTGGTCCATGACGGCCACCGGGCGCGCGCCCATGGCGAGGATGTCCCGGATAATCCCGCCGATTCCTGTGGCGGCACCCTGGTAGGGCTCCACGTAGCTGGGGTGGTTGTGGGACTCCACCTTGAAGGTCACCGCCCAGCCGTCCCCGATATCAACCACGCCGGCGTTCTGGCCGATCCCCACGAGGAGGTGCTTCCGCATCGCGTCCGTGGTCTTCTCCCCGAACTGCTTGAGGTGCCGCTTCGAGGACTTGTAGGAGCAGTGCTCGGACCACATCACCGAGTACATGGCGAGCTCGGCTGCCGTGGGCCGCCGCCCGAGCAGATCGACGATCATCTGGTACTCGTCGTCCTTGAGCCCCAGTTCGCGGTGGGGCAGCTCAAGATCCGGGGTTTCGGAGGCATGCTCCACCGTGTCCGGGGCGTGCACGATCTCCGACATTCGGCCTCCTTAGAGCGGCGGGATTCCGCTCCGGAGTCTATCGAGGAGCGAAGTCACCGCCCCGGACCGTCCAGCACGTGACCGCGCGCACGGCACGCGAAGCACCCGCGTTTCCAAGTGAGTTGAGCAAATGGCTGCGGCCTTCTCTTGAACGTGCGTACAATCTGCACCCAGGCACGTGCCTGTTTTCGAGTACCAAGAACTAGGGGAGAGAGACATGAAGCGTCTGTTTGCCGGCGCCGCTACCCTCGCGGTGGCGCTGCTACTTCCGATGGGGAGCGCACTCGCGTCCATCGGAGATGAGACCGAAGAATCCACTGAGGACTACTCCGTCCAATCGCGCGGCGGTGGTTGGGGCCATGGCGGAGAGGACGACAAGGTCTGCAAGCCGTGGAAGCACGGCTGCGATCCGAAGCCCACGCCCACCACGTCGGAGCCGACGGAGGAGCCCACCACGGAGGAGCCCACCACCGAGGAACCCACCGACGGCTACCCGGACAAGGACAACAAGGGCATCGTCGCGATCTGCCACCGCACAGCTTCCGACGCAAACCCGTACGTCAAGCAGCACCCGGACAAGGCCGGCATCCTCAATGGCCATGCCGTTGAGCACACTGGACCGATCTGGCCAGTTCGTGGAGACGACGGCAAGTGGGGAGACATCATTCCTCCCTTTGAGTACTGGGACGGCGAGGAAGTGCAACAGTTCGCCGGCTACAACTGGAACGCCGTGACTGAGGCGTACCTCTACCAGCTCGACTGCGTCCTCAAGGGCGGCGGCGAGCCGACCGAGGAGCCCACCGAGGAGCCCACCACGGACAAGCCGACGGATGAGCCGACCACCGAGGAGCCCACCACGGAGGAGCCCACCACGGTGGAGCCCACCACGGTGGAGCCGACGACCAAGCCCGTGGATCCCACCACGAAGCCGGCACCGACCACCAAGCCCGCGGAGCCCTCACTCCCGGTCACCGGATTCACCGGCGCACTTGCCGGCATCGCGCTCCTCTCCACTGCCGCAGGTGCAGCAGTTCTCGGGGCACGCGGACGCCGCAGCGACGACTAGTCAGTACTGACGACCCACCAGTCGCCCCGGGTCTTTCGCCACCTACTAGCCTTGGGCGTATGCCCCTCAG
>JAAZBW010000256.1 GCA_012513625.1 Actinomycetales bacterium
CCGCAGGCGGGTGACTACCAGTCCAAGCTCACGCTCATGTCCGAGTCCCTCCGCAACGACGGGCGGATCTGGGTGCCCAAGAACGCGGAGGACTGCGACAAGGACCCGCGGGACATCCCGGAGGAGGCTCGTGACTACTACCTCGAGCGCATCTACCCGGCGTTCGGAAACCTGGTGCCGCGTGACATCGCCTCCCGGCAGGCGAAGAACGTGTGCGACGAGGGCCGGGGCGTGGGCCCCGAGGTGGGCGACTCGGGCCGCCGCGGCGTGTACCTGGACTTTGCGGACGCGATCGCGCGGCTCGGGCGGGACAGCGTGGCGGAGAAATACGGCAACCTCTTCGACATGTACGCCCAGATCACGGGGGAAGACCCGTACGAGGTGCCCATGCGCATCTACCCGGCTGTCCACTACACGATGGGCGGTCTCTGGGTGGACTACGACCTCATGTCCACGATCCCCGGCCTGTACGTGACTGGGGAGGCGAACTTCTCCGACCACGGTGCCAACCGGCTCGGGGCCTCGGCGCTCATGCAGGGCCTCGCAGACGGCTACTTCGTGCTCCCCGCCACCATCTCCGACTACCTCTCGGCCGGACCATTCGCACCCATCCCGGAGGACCACCCCGAGGTGGTGGCCGCCCGCGAGGCGGTGGAGGAGCGGGTCCAGCACCTCCTCGAACTCGATGGCACCCACACCGTGGACTACTTCCACAAGAAGCTCGGCCACATCATGTGGGAGAAGTGCGGCATGGAACGCTCCGCCGAGGGCCTCCAGGAGGCCATCCACGAGATCCGCGAGCTGCGCGAGCAGTTCTGGCGGGACGTCAAGGTGGTGACCAAGGCCTCGGACCGGAACCAGGAACTCGAGAAGGCCGGCCGGGTGGCCGACTTCCTCGAGCTCGGTGAACTCATGTGCATTGATGCCCTCCACCGCGAGGAATCCTGCGGCGGGCACTTCCGCGCCGAGCACCAGACTCCGGAAGGGGAGGCCCTCCGTCACGACGACGAGTTCGCCTACGTGGCCGCGTGGGAGTTCACCGGGGCCGGTGAGCCGCCCGTGCTGCACAAGGAGGACCTCGTGTACGAGAACATCGAGCTGAAGCAGAGGGACTACAAGTGAAGGTCACACTCAACGTCTGGCGGCAGGCCGGCCCGGAGTCGCCCGGCAAGATGATCGCGTACGAACTTGTGGGGATCTCGGAGCACATGTCCTTCCTCGAGATGCTCGACGTGCTCAACGAGGAGCTCTCCGAGAGGGGCGAGGAGCCCGTGGAGTTCGACTCGGACTGCCGCGAGGGCATCTGCGGCATGTGCGGCCTCGTCATCAACGGCGTGGCCCACGGCCCGGAGGTGACCACCACCTGCCAGCTGCACATGCGCTCCTTCAGGGACGGGGACACGATCACGATCGAGCCGTGGCGCGCGAAGGCCTTCCCGGTCATCAAGGACCTGGTGGTGGACAAGACCGCGATGGATCGCATCGTGGCCGCGGGCGGCTACATCTCCGTGAACACCGGCGCCGCGCAGGACGCGAATGCCACGCTGGTCCCCAAGCCGGACGCCGACCGGGCCTTCACCGCGGCCGCCTGTATCGGCTGCGGTGCGTGCATCGCCGCGTGCCCGAACGCGTCCGGCATGTTCTTCACGGCTGCGAAGATCGTCCACCTCGGAATGTTGCCGCAGGGCCAGCCCGAGCGGCTCTCCCGCGTGGTGAACATGTTGAACCAGCACGACGCCGAGGGTTTCGGCGGCTGTCAGAACGTGGGCGAGTGCGCGGCCGTGTGCCCGAAGGAGATCCCACTCGACGTGATCTCGCAACTGAACGCGGACCTCTCCCGCTCCTGGCGCCGCGGCGGCTGAGTCCCGCACCCCCCTTTTCGTCGACTGACCCGCCCTCCCTCTCGCCGACTGTGTGGCAAGTAGTTGCCGTAAACCCCATCGACTGTGTGCCCAAGATCTTTAGGCACACAGTCGGCGGAAGGTGGTGGCCGGCGGACGGTGGTGGCCGGCGGACGGTGGTGGCCGGCGGACGGTGGTGGCCGGCGAAGAAGGGGGCCGCGGTGTTGGGGTGTTGCGGTGCCGGACGGGTGTGCCGGATCCCACGGAGAGTGGGCCGCCCGATGTCCTTGAACCGACGCGGGATGCGTCCCTAGGCTCGACCACGACCTTGGTCCTACTCCCGTGGCTGGAGGTGTCCCGTGACCCTGATGGCTGGAAACACCGCCGTACGCGGCCTCCCCGCGATCGATGAGATCACCGCACGCCGGGCCGTGTTCGTCACCGGTCGGCGCGAGGTCACCCTCTCGGCCGCACTC
>JAAZBW010000257.1 GCA_012513625.1 Actinomycetales bacterium
CGAGGCCGAGTTCCGCAGTCCGGGGCACCCCTTAGGTGTCATAGACTGGCCGAGCTACTGCGCCTTCACGTAGTGGTCTGCGTCCCGACGACGGCCTCCAGGTCCGCCGAACACAAAGGAGTGACATCCGTGAGCGAGACTCCCACGCCCGTAAACCCCACCCAGGACGAGCCTGAGCAGGCAGAACTCTCCACGGAGGAGTTGGACGCCGCGGCAGCACCGGCCGCAGAGGCGCCGGCCAGCGAGGGCGCCCCTGCGGCTGACGCACCGGAGGCCGAGGAGGCTGCGGCCGAGGCAGAGCCCGCACCGGCCGTCGAGGTAGAGCCCGCCGAGGCAGAGCCCGCACCCGCCGTCGAGGCTGAGGAGGCCGCACCGGCCGTCGAGGCAGAGCCCGCCGAGGACCCCGCACCCGCCGTCGAGGCAGAGCCCGCCGTCGAGGCTGAGGAGGCCGCACCGGCCGCCGAGGGAGAGCCTGCCGAGGAGCTCGCACCCGCCGTCGAGGCCGAGGAGCCCGCACCCGCCGCCGAGGGAGAGCCTGCCGAGGAGCCCGCACCCGCCGTCGAGGCTGAGGAGCCCGCACCGGCCGCCGAGGTAGAGCCTGCCGAGGACCCCGCACCCGCCGCCGAGGTAGAGCCCGCCGAGGCCGTCGCAACCCCCACTCCCGCTCCGGCTCCCGTGCCGGCGCCGCCCGCCGTGCCACTCCCCGGACCGCCGGCAGGAGCCGTTCCCGCCCCCGTGGCGCCCCCGGCGAAGGCGCCCGTGGAGGTTCCTCTGGACCCTGTCGAACTCGCCGCCGCCTCCGCCTTCGGACGTGTGGCCGAGGATGGCACGGTATTCGTCACCGAGAAGGCGGGCGAGAGGTCTGTCGGTCAGTTCCCGAACGCTCCGGCGGAGGACGCGCTCGCCTTCTACGTGCGCCGCTACCTCGACCTCGTGGCGCAGGTGCGCCTCTTCGAGTCACGCATCCCCCTGCTCTCCGGCCGTGATCTCGACACCTCACTCAAGAACCTGCAGGAGCAGGTGGGCGAGCCGCAGGCGGTCGGCGACCTGGACGGCCTGCGCGTGCGCGTGAGCCTGCTGCAGGAGCGCGTGGCCCAACGCAAGGCCGAGATCCACGTGGAGCGTGAGGCGGCTCGTGCCGAGGCGCTCGGACGCCGCGAGCAGATCGTCGCCGCTGCGGAGGAGATTGCCGCACAGGACGTGGTTCGCACCCAGTGGAAGGACTCGGGAGAGCACCTCCACGGACTCCTCGAGGAGTGGAAGACGGCGCAGCGCTCCGGGCCGCGCCTGGACAAGGCCGGCGAGGACGAGCTGTGGAAGCGCTTCTCCAAGGCCCGCACCACCTTCGACCGCAACCGGCGCCAGTTCTTCGCCGAGCGGGACGCGGAGCACGGCGCGGCGAAAACCGCGAAGGAGGCCCTCATCTCCCGTGCGGAGGCGCTCTCGTCCTCCACGGACTGGGGCGCTACGGCCGGCGAGTACCGCAACCTCATGCAGGAATGGAAGGCAGCCGGCCGCGCACGCCGCCGGGAGGACGACGCCCTGTGGGCACGCTTCCGCGCCGCCCAGCAGGTGTTCTTCGACGCCCGTGACGCCCAGAACCAGGCTCTCGACGAGGAGTACGGCACCAACCTCGAAGCGAAGCTCGCGCTTCTCGAGGAGGCCGAGGCTCTCCTGCCCATCACCGACGTGCGGGCGGCTCGCGCCAAGATGCGTCAGCTGGAGGAGCGGTGGGATGAGGCCGGCCGGGTGCCGCGCGCGGACGTCCAGCGTGTGGAGGGCCGCATGCGCGCCGTCGACAATGCGATCAAGGAGCTGGAAGACGCCGAGTGGCGTCGGTCCAACCCGGAAACGCAGGCGCGCGTCAGCTCGGCCACGAGCCAACTCGAGGCCGCGATCGCGAGCCTCGAGGAGGACCTCGCCGCCGCCGTCGCGAAGGGTGAGAAAAAGGCCATCAAGAACGCGGAGGACGCGCTCGCCGCACGGCGTTCGTGGCTGGAGCAGATCCAGAGGTCCGCGCTCTAGGCAACTCGGCCGCGGCTGGCGCAGCGGCTGTGGCTGTGGCTGTGGCTGTGGAGAGTCTTCGCGCGGCAGCTGGCATGCGTGGCAGGCTGCGCGTGTGCCACTCTCCAGTATCGATCTCGCCGCTCCCCTGGTGCGTCACGCGCACTGCGACGGATCGGTGCGCCTCGGCCACACCCTGCCCCGTGATCTGGAGCCCTCCACCCTCGCGGGGTGGATCCGCCTGATCGAAGGCCCGGGCGTCGTCGTCTGTATGGAGACGGCGTTCCTGCTCCACGTTGGTGGTGCCGGGTACACACCTGGACCGGTTGACGTGGTGGGCACGGGGTCGCGCCTCCCGCTGGAGCGGACCCACACGTTCGCGTTCACGCTCGCCCCGAGCGAGGTCACCACGGTGGACGGCGTACGTGCCACAACGCCGGAGCGCACGCTCGTGGACCTCGCCCGCCTCGCACCACTCGCACGGGCGGCCGACGCGCTCATATGGGCTCGGCCCGTGCTCAATCCGGAAGCGGTGGCACAGGTGGTCGCGGCGCAGCGGGGGCTGCACCGAATCACCCGGGCGCGGCAACTCATCATGGCTCTCTGGCCGGAGGTGCTGGGTTAGTCCGAGTTGTCCTTGCGGCGGGAGCCGGTCACGCGGAAGGCATCGAAGACACCGTCGATCCGGCGCACGGTCGCGAGCAGGTGGCCGAGGTGCTCGGTGTCCGCCATCTCGAACGTGAACCGGAGCGTGGCGAGCCGGTCACGTGAGGTGGTGGACGTGGCCGCGAGGATGTTGACGTGGTTGTCCGAGAGCACCCGGGTGATCTCGGAGAGCAGGCCCGACCGGTCGAGGGCCTCGATCTGCACCTGGACCAGGAACAGCCCGGTTCCGGCCTTGTCCCACGCCACGGAAATCATGCGTTCTGGCTCGGCCTCGAGTTGCTCCACATTCCCGCAGTCGGACCGGTGCACGGAGATTCCGGAGCCGCGCGTCACAAAGCCCACGATCGGATCTCCCGGGACCGGCGTGCAGCAGCGGGCGAGCTTCACCCACATCGTGGAGGAGTCCATGCCCTCCACCACGATCCCCGGATCGGACCCGGAGCGCTTCCTGGTTACCTGGGTGCCGGGAATGGTGGCCTCAGAGAGGTCCTCCTCGGCTCCCGCATCACCGCCCACCATGCGCACGAGCCGCTGTACCACGGTGGACGCCGAGACGTGGTTCTCGCCTATGGCGGCATACAACCCGGAGACGTCCGCGATCCGCATGTCTGCGGCGAGGGCCGTGAGTGACTGGTGGTTCATGAGGCGCTGGATCGGGAGGTTCTGCTTCCGCATCGCCTTCGCCAGCTGCGCCTTTCCGGCATCGATCGCCTCTTCGCGCCGTTCCTTCGTGAACCAGGCGCGGATCTTGTTGCGGGCTCGCGGCGAGGCCACGAAGTTCAGCCAGTCACGGGAGGGGCTGGCGTCAGGGGCCTGGGAGGTGAACACCTCCACGGTGTCCCCGTTCTCCAGGTGGGAGTCGAGAGGGACGAGCCGACCGTTCACGCGGGCGCCCACGGTGCGGTGCCCCACCTCTGTGTGGACGGCGTACGCAAAGTCCACGGGGGTGGCTCCCCCGGCGAGCGAGATCACGTCTCCCTTCGGCGTGAACACATAGACCTGGGTGCCGGCCATCTCGTAGCGCAGCGAGTCAAGAAACTCCGCCGGGTCCGTGGTTTCCATCTGCCAGTCCACGAGCTGCCGCACCCACGAGAGCTCCTTCGACTCTTCAGGTGCCGCCGTGCGTGACTTGTTCGGGTCCTCCTTGTACTTCCAGTGCGCCGCCACGCCGTACTCAGCGCGCTGGTGCATCTCGAAGGTCCGGATCTGGATCTCCACCGGCCGCCCATCCGGGCCGAATACCGTGGTGTGGAGCGACTGGTACATGTTGAACTTCGGCATCGCGATGTAGTC
>JAAZBW010000258.1 GCA_012513625.1 Actinomycetales bacterium
AACTCGCGCACCAGGCCCCGCTGGACCCGGCCGCGTACGCGCGCCAGGTAGGTCTTCGGCACCTCGTAACTGGGGTGGGCGAGGCGGTGGGCGAGCTCGCCGTCGTTGGTGAGGAGGATGAGGCCCTCGGTGGCCGCATCGAGGCGGCCCACATGGAAGAGGCGGGTGTTGTACCGGCCGGTGAACTCGGCGAGGGTGCGCTTGTCCCCCGGCTCGGCCATCGTGGACTCCACGCCGGCGGGCTTGTGGAGGGCGATGGTGAGGTGGTCCTCGTCCAGCACCACGCGGGACCCGTCCACGCGTACCTCGTCCCTCTTCGGGTCCACGCGGGTGCCCAGCTCCACCACCAGGGCACCGTTCACCTCCACGCGGCCCTTCACGATCATCTGCTCACAGGCACGGCGCGAGCCGAGGCCTGCATGTGCGAGGACCTTCTGGAGCCGTTCGCCCTCGGGGTGTGCGCTCGTCATCTCAGTTCTCCTTCGAGTTCGCCGAGCTGTTCCAGCTGCGGCAGGTAGGGGGCGAGCGGCGGCAGGTCATCCGTGGAGCCGAGGCCGAGCCGCTCGAGGAACTCGGTGGTGGTGCCGTAGAGCACGGCGCCGGAGTGTTCGTCCAGCCCCACCTCCTCGATGAGCCCGCGGGTGAGCAGGGTGCGCATCACGGACTCCACGTTCACGCCGCGGATGGCGGAGATGCCGCCACGGGAGACCGGCTGGCGGTAGGCCACCACGGCGAGGGTCTCGAGGGCCTGCTGTGTGAGGCGGGCCGTCTGACCTGCCACGATGAAGCGGCCCACCACGTCCGCGTGCTCCGGCCGGGAGTAGACCCGCCAGCCGCCCGCGATCTCCCGTAGCTCGAAGCCCCGGGGGCGTCCGCCGAGCTCGCCGCGGTAGTCCGCAGCGAGGTGCTCGAGGAGTTCGTGCACCTGCCCGGTTGGGAGCCCCAGGTTCTCGGCGAGCACACTCGCGGGCACCGGCTCATCCACCACCATGAGGATCGCCTCGAGCGCGGCGAGCTGCTGCCACGGCAGGGCATCGTCCGGCACCGGCTCGTACGACTCGCTCATGGCTCCACACTCTCGAACTCTGCGCCGATCTCGAATTCCCGCTCCCCGCCCGCCCAGCGTACCGAGAGCTCGCCGAGTGCCTCCGCCTGCTCGAAGGCCACGGCCCCCGTGCGGTACAGCTCGAGGAGCGAGAGGAACCTCGCCACCACCACGGCGAGGCCGGCAGCGTCTGCCACGAGGGCCCGGAACGTGAGGGTACCGGCCCGGCGCAGGCGCGCCACCACGTGTGCACCCTCCTCCCGCACCGAGACCTCGGGGGCGTGCAGGTGATCGAGCCCCACCTCCGGCGGCCCCGGCTTCGGCGCGAGCGCGCGTGCCGCCAGGTGGGCGAGCCCCTCCGGCCCGATCGTGAACACCAGCTCCGGCAGGAGCGCCGCAAAATGCGGCTCCAGCGGCACGGCGCGCGCCCGGCGTCGCGACTCCACGAGGAACCGTGCCCCGATCTCGCCCGCCACCTCCTTGAACGCCTTGTAGGCGAGGAGTCGCGCAAACAGCAGGTCCCGGGCCTCGAGCAGCTCGAGGTCCTCCTCGGAGTCCACATCCCCGCGCGGCAGGAGCCGCGCCGCCTTCAGGTCCAGCAGGGTGGCCGCCACCACCAGGAACTCACTCGCCTGCCCGAGGTCCCACTCGGCCGTGATGTAGGAGATGAACTCGTCCGTCACCTGCGCGAGCGAAACCTCCGTGATGTCGAGCCGGTGCCGCGAGATCAGCGAGAGCAGCAGCTCGAACGGACCCGAGAACACGTCGAGGCTCACGTGGAAGCCCTCCCCCGTGACAGGCAGGCCCGACGACGAAGGCCCACCCCCGTCGTCGAGTTGGGTTCCGTCCTCGGCAGGGCCCGTCGACGACGCAGCCACCGTCCCGTCGTCGCCTCGGCCCGCCTCAGGCGGCGGCACCACGGGCCACCAGCTCGCGGGCAAGGCGACGGTAGGCGTGCGCGCCCGGGTGGGTGGGGGCGTAGACGGTGATGGGCTCGGCAGCCACGGAGGCGTCCGGGAACTTCACGGTGCGCGCGATCTTGGTATCGAGCAACTGGTCCCCGAAGGCCTCATCCACGCGCTGGATCACCTCGCGCGAGTGGAGGGTGCGGAGGTCCACCATGGTGGCGAGGATCCCGTCCACCTTCAGCTTGGGGTTGAGGCGGTCCTGCACCTTCTCGATCGTCTCGATGAGGAGGGCCACACCGCGCAGCGCGAAGAACTCCGCCTCGAGCGGGATCACCACGCCGTGGGCCGCGGTGAGTGCGTTGATGGCGAGGAGGCCGAGGGAGGGCTGGCAATCGATGATGATCACGTCGTAGTCATCCATCACGGGCCGCAGCACACGCGTGAGGGCCTGCTCGCGGGCCACCTCCCCCACGAGCTGCACCTCGGCGGCCGAAAGGTCAATGTTGGCGGGCACGATGTGGAGGCCGGGGACCGCGGTGTGCTGGATGACCTCGCGCACATCGGAGCGCGGGCGCATGAGCAGCGTGTAGATGGTCTCGTCCAACTCGTTGGCGTTCACGCCGAGACCGGCGGAGGCGGCGCCCTGCGGATCGAAGTCCACGATGAGGACCTTGCGGCCGTACTCGGCAAGGGCGGCGGCCAGGTTGATGGTGGTGGTGGTCTTGCCCACCCCGCCCTTCTGGTTGCACATCGCGATCACCCGCGCGGGTCCGTGGGACGCCAACGGAGGGGGCACGGGGAAGTCCTCGCCCGGCCCGGTCTCGGTGAACAGCTCGCCCTGATTGGTCACGCACCCAGACTAGTCGAGCCGCGCCGGGGCTCGCGGCAGGCGGGGCCGCACGTGGGAGTGTGGCATAGTCCCCTCTCCTGCTGCGCATTCAGTACATTCATGAATGCAATAATCATGAGGTGATGAAACGTCTTGGGCGCCACACCGCCCTCCAGCCCGTACGCGTCATCGTTGGCTGGGTCATCGTGATGACACTGTCGCTCGCGGCGGCCCTCGGTGCCTTCGGAGAGGGCCTGTTCGAAAGGCTCTCCACGGGTCAGCCCACGATCCCGGGCTCCGAGAGCCAGATTGCGCTCGATCGGATCGATGAGGCGGACGATTCTCCGGACATGGTGGACCTGGTCATCACCGGGATCGACCTCCAGGACCAGGCCCAGGTGATGGGCCTCATGACCGGGTTCGGGGCGATCCGCGATGACATCGCCGCACTGGATGGCGTGGACGCGGTCCTGGACCCGTTCCTCTCCCCCCAGGGTCCGATGGACCCCGCCATGCAGCCGTTCCTCTCCACGGAGGCGGACGGGTTCGTGGTACGCGTGGAGATGGCCGAGGAGTTCACGGGTGACGAGCGGGTGGCCGTGGAGGAGCGGCTGCGCGAGGTGGCGGATGACATAGCGATCGACGGAGCCACCGGCATCGTCTCCTCCGAGAAGCTCATCACGGACTCCGTGCTGGACCAGGTCCAGAAGGACCTCCTCAAGGGCGAGGCCATCACCGTCCCCATCTCGTTCATCGTGATGATCGTGGTGTTCGGCGGCTTCCTCGCCGCCTCGATGCCCGTGATCGGCGCGATCG
>JAAZBW010000259.1 GCA_012513625.1 Actinomycetales bacterium
ATGCCGGCGCCGCCGATTCCAATCAGGTAAAAGTTCACAGGAGTGCCTCGATTTCGTCCACGAGGCGGTGCGCGCCATCGGAGGGTGCGGCTTCCGCCGCCCGGCTGCCCATCTCGGCCAGGCGTGAAGGTTCATGCAGGAGCGGGAGGAGGCGGGTCTGCAGCCACTCGGGGCTGAGCGCCGCATCATCTACGAGCAGTCCGCCGCCGGCCTCCACCACGTCCGCCGCGTTGAGCCGCTGTTCCCCGTTGCCCACGGGCAGGGGTACGTAGGCCGCGGGGATGGCGAGCGCCGAGAGTTCGGAGACCATTCCGGCACCCGCCCGCGTGAGGGCAAGGTCTGCGGCCGCGTAGGCCAGGTGCATCTCCGGCAGGTACTCGCGCACCAGATAGGAATCAGGCGCGCCTGCAGCGGCGAGAGCGGTGCGGACGGGCTCCGCCTTACCGCGGCCGGTGAGGTGCAGGACCTGCACGCCCGCCCGGGCGAAGGCGGCGGCGGCACCGGCCGCGGCCTCGTTCAGGGACACCGCGCCGAGCGAGCCGCCGCTCACGAGCAGCGTGGGTAACCCGGGGTCGAGACCGAGCTGGCCGGCCGCCTCGCGACGCAGTCCCGGCCCGTCTCCGGCGGCACGGCGGGTCACGAGCTCCGCCACCTGTGGACGCAGCGGGAGCCCGGTCACCACACGGCGGCCGCGCCGGGCCTTGAGGGGCGTGGACGCGAACGTCACGGCCACCACCTCGGCGTTGCGCGCCGCATACCGGTTGGAAAGCCCCGGCCGGGCGTTCTGCTCGTGCGCCACCACGCGAACCCCGGCCGCGAACGCAGCACGGTAGGCCGGGAACGAAAGGTCCCCCCCGTAGCCGATCACCACGGCCGGTCGGAGGTCGTCGATGACGCGGCGGGCGGACCGGAGTGCGGAGCGGATCCTGCCCGGGAGCGTGAGGAGTTCCCGGCTGGGGCTCCGCGGGATCCGGACCCGTGGGATCGTGTGCAGGTGGAAACCGGCGGCGGGGACCAGCTCGGCCTCCAGGCCTGAGGCCGTGCCCACCACCTCGATCCGAGCTTCTGGGTGGCGGCGGCGCAGCTCGGCCGCCGTCGCGAGCAGGGGGTTCACGTGGCCGGCGGAACCACCGCCGGCGAGCAGGAAGGCCAGCTCAGCCACGGCGCGGTCCTCCCCGGATCCGTTGCCCCACCACCGCGAGGGAACGCTTCACGGATCCCCGGGAAGCGCCGAGAGCAGCCTTGGCGCCGGGCTCGTCCCGGGCGAACGAGAGCGTGATCCCGAGCGCAAGGAGGGTTGCGATCATGGCGGAACCACCTGCGGAGACCAGTGGCAGGGGCACGCCGATCACGGGCAGCAGCCCGATGACCACGCCAATGTTGATCAGCGCCTGGCCGATGATCCAACACAGGAACGCGGCGGTGCTGATCTTCACGAAAGGATCCGGGTGACGGCGGATGAGCCGCAGCATTCCGAGCGCGAGGAATCCGAACAGTGCGAGCACGAGGAGCGTGCCGAGCAGCCCGAGTTCCTCGCCGAGGATCGCGAAGATGAAGTCATTGTGGGCGGCGGGTAGGTAGGCCCACTTCTCGCGCGAGGCGCCGAGGCCCACACCCATGATGCCGCCGGTCCCGAGTCCGTACATGCCGTGCATGGACTGGTAGCCCGCGCCGGTGGGGTCCGCACCTCCCACGCCCAGGAAGTCCATCACGCGCGCTACGCGCGAGGTGGAGGCCACCACGAGGGCGGCGGCCGCCACGAGGCCGGCGAGTCCTCCGACCGCGAAGAACCATCCCGGAACACCGGCGATCCAGAAGGCCCCCACCACCATGGCAACGAGCACGAGGGTGGTGCCGAGGTCGTGGCCTCCGAGGACCAGTCCGAGTGCGGCGCCCACCACCACCACGGGCAGCACCAGCTTGCGCGCCTGCTTGAGGTTCTCGCCCTGGCCTGCGAGGTAGACGCCGAGCCAGAGCGCCACGGCGATCTTCAGGAATTCGGAGGGTTGGATGGTCTGGTTGATGCCCGGGATAAGGACCCAGTTGGTGTTGCCACCCTCACCGCGGGCGAGCGGCGTGAAGATCAGCATCTGCATGGCAAAGGCGAGGATGAGGGCTGGCCAGGCGAGCCACCGGTACCAGTGCGCGGGTACGCGGGACGCCGCAATCGCGAGCGGCACGCCAATCAGGACGAATCTGCCCTGGGAGAGGAACTCGGCAAACGGGTTCCCGTCGTTGGCGCGGATCGAGGTGATGGTGGTGGCGGAGAGGACCATGACCACGCCGAGGATGAGCAGGAGGAGGGTGGCTCCGCCGATCAGGTAGTAGGAGCGGGGACCCTCCTCCGGGGTGTCCGCGGCGGCAGAAGTCTCGCGCGCGGGCTTGGCGGCGATTCGCCGGCGTGCCTCCTGCAGCGTGGTCATCGTCCCTCCAGTTCCGCCACGGCCTGGGTGAATGCCTCCCCCCGGTGCTCGTAGCTGACGAACTGGTCCATGGAGGCACAGGCGGGTGCCATCATGACCGTGTCGCCTACGTGGGCGAGGCGGAAGGCAGCCGCTACGGCCGCCTCCATCACTCCCCCATCGTCTCCGCCCAGGACCTCGATTCGCGGAACCTCCGGCGCGTGTCGCAGGAGTGCGTCGAGGAGCGGGGTCCGATCGACTCCGATCAGCACCACCGCCCGGAGCTTCGGCGCCACGCGCTCCACCAGCTCGTGGAAGGTGGCGCCCTTGGCAAGTCCTCCCGCGATCCACACCACCGTGCCGTCCGGAAGCTCCCGGAGCGAGGCCTGCGCCGCGTGCGCGTTCGTGGCCTTCGAGTCGTTCACCCAGGAGACGCCGCCATGCCGCGAGACCAGCTCAATCCTGTGCCGGCCAGCGTCATACGCCCGCAGCCCGTCCCGGACTGCAGCAGGTTCCACGTCCGCGGCGCGAGCGAGCGCGGCCGCGGTGAGCGCGTTGCTGAGCACGTGCCGCGGCACCTGCCCGCCCTCGTGCGACGCGAGGTGGGAGAGGTCGGAGAGTGCGGCGAGTTCGGCGGCGTGGGTGCGGCGCTCGTCGAGGTAGGCCCGGTCCACGAGCACGTCCTCCACGATCCCGAGTTCGCCCGGTGCCGGGGCCCCGAGTCGCACGCCGATCGCCCGGCAGCCCTCCACCACCTCGGCCTCCTCCACCATGCGGCGGGTCTCCGGGTCCGCCACCGAGTAGATGCAGGCCCTCTCGGTTCGTTCGTACACCCGGGCCTTGTCCGCTCGATAGCCCTCCCAGCCACTGTGCCAGTCCAGGTGATCGGCTGCGATGTTGAGGCAGGCGGAGGCGAGCGGGGAGACCGAGTGGGTGGAGTGCAGTTGGAAGCTCGAGAGTTCGACGGCGAGCACGTCCACTCCTCCCTGCGCCGCCACGCGCACGATGGGCTCTCCCACGTTGCCGACGGCGCGGGCGGTGAGCCCGCCAGCTGTCAGGATCGAGGCGAGCATAGTGACCGTGGTGGTCTTGCCGTTCGTTCCGGTGACGGTCAGCCAGGGGGCCCACGTGCCGTCGGCACGCGGCGCGCGGACCCGCCACGCGAGCTCCACCTCGCTCCAGACGGGGATCCCGGCCGCGCGGGCTGCGGCGTACAGGGGCGCATGGGAGGGCACTCCGGGCGAGACCACCACCACGTCGGGCGAATCCGCCACCACCGCGGCGGCGAGTTCGGCCGGGTCCTCCGCCACCCGCGCCACCAGGCGCGGCACCTCGGCCATGGCGGCTTCCACCGAGGACTCGCGCGCGTCGAAGCCGGTCACCTGTGCACCGAGCGTGCCCGCCACCTCGGCGGCAGCGATCCCCGAAGCGCCGAGTCCCACCACGGTGAGCCTCATCCCGGCTATCACGAGATGCTCACCCACTCGCCGTAGAAGAGGCCCACGCCGAGCGCCACGAACAGGCCGGCAACCATCCAGAAACGGATCACGATGGTCACCTCACCCCAGCCCTTGAGTTCGAAGTGGTGGTGGAGCGGCGCCATACGGAACACCCGCTTGCGGGTCATCTTGAAGAACCCGATCTGGATCACGTCCGAGATCACCTCGATAACGAACAGCCCGCCGATGAGCACCGCGAGGAACTGGGTGTGGGTGAAGATCGAGAAGCCGGCCACCGCTCCGCCGAGCGCGAGCGAGCCCGTGTCACCCATGAAGATCTGTGCCGGCGAGCCGTTCCACCAGAGGAAACCGAAGCAGGCCCCCACGAGCGCCGCGGCCACGATGGCGAGGTCCCACGGGTCGCGCACCTCGTAACAGGCCCCCGTGGGGTTCGTGAGGTACTGGCAGTTCTGGTTGAGCTGCCACATCGAAATAATGGTGTACGCCGTAAATACGAAGATGGACGCACCGGTCGCGAGACCGTCGAGGCCGTCCGTGAGGTTCACCGCGTTGGACCACGCCGTGATGAGGAAGTTCGCCCAGATGATGAACAGGACGATGCCGATCCCGATACCCCAGTGGGCGAGCGTGATGTTCGAATCGCGCAGGAACGAGATGTTGAGCGAGGCGGGCGTGCGGTTGTTCGCGTTCGGGAACTGCGTGGCGAGGTAGGCGAACGCAATCCCCACCCCCGCCTGGCCGATCAACTTCCCCGCCGGGTTCAGGCCGAGAGAACGTTGCCGGGAGATCTTGATGAAATCGTCAAGGAACCCGATCACGCCCAGGCCCACGATCAGGAACAACAGCAGCAGACCGGAGATGCTCGGGCCAGGTCCGATCAACAGGTGCGAGGCAAAGTAGCCGATCATGGTGGCGAGGATGATGACCACCCCACCCATGGTGGGCGTGCCGCGCTTGGTGAAGTGGGCCGTGGGTCCGTCCTGGCGGATGAACTGCCCGTACTCGCGCCTCACCAGGAAACGGATGAAGAGCGGCGTGCCGAACAGTGTGACGAGCAGGCTCAGTCCCGCCGAGACCAGGATCGCAATCATGTGCGCCACTCCTCCGCGAGCCGCCAGAGTCCGGTGCCGTTCGAGGCCTTGAACAACACCACGTCGCCCTCCTGGGCCAGTTCGTCGAGGGCGGTGCGCGCCTCGGCCACGTCCGCCACCACGGTGGCGGCCTCCCCGAGCGGGTTCGCCAACGGCGCCGTCCCCGCGCCCACCACCACCACGTGCCCGATTGCGAGCTCCGCCGCGCGAGCGCCGAGCGCGGCATGCTCGTGGTCCGCAGCTTCCCCGAGCTCGCGCATCTCGCCGAGTACAGCGATCGTGCGGCGGCCGGCCGAGATTCGTACGAGTGCGCCCAGCGCGGCGGCCATGGAGTCCGGATTTGCGTTGTACGCGTCGTCGATCACCGTGACGCCGTTCCGCTCGGAGAGGGCCATCCTGTGGGGGCTCGCAGGACCGGCCCCGTCGATCCGGGCTGCCGCCTCCGCGAGGGGAACCCCCACGGCGAGGGCGGCCGCGAGGGCGGCAAGGGCGTTCGCGGTGTGGTGCTCGCCCGCAAGGCCCAGGCGCAGGTGCACGCGTTCGTCACCCGCCTCCACGGTCAGGCGGGCCCGGTCCGCCTCGTCCGGTTCGACGACGATGGCGCGAACGTCCGCACCGTCTCCGCGGCCGAACGTGAGCACCGGCCCGGGGGCGTCCTTTGCCATGGCGACCACGCGAGCGTCGTCGTGGTTGAGGACGGCGGTGCCACCGGGAGCCAGACCGCGGACCAGCTCGCCCTTCGCGCGTGCGACGGCCTCCTGCGAGCCGAAGACGCCCAGGTGTGCCCTGCCCACCATGAGGACCACGGCCACGTCTGGCGGCACGAGCGAGGTGAGGTAGGTGAGGTCTCCCTCGCGGTCCGCGCCCATCTCGAGCACGAGGTAGCGGGTATCTGCGGTGGCCCGCAGCACGGTGAGCGGGAGGCCGATCTCGTTGTTCAGGGAACGCTCGGTGGCCACCGTGGGTCCGGGGAGCGCCGCCGCGATCAGATCCTTGGTGGTGGTCTTTCCGGCGGATCCGGTGATGGCCAGCAAGGTCAGTCCGTGCCGCAACGCCCCAGCATGGTGGGCGGCGAGGCGCCCCATCGCGGCGCGGACGTCGTCGACCACGATGGCGGGCCGGGCGGGGGTGGCCTTCGGGTCGGAGACGAGCACGGCGGCAGCACCATTGTGGAGCGCGGTGACGGCGAACGAGTGTCCGTCGGTGCGCTCGCCCGGCAGGGCGCAGAAGATCCCGCCGGGAACCACGTCCCGCGAGTCAATACTCGCGGAGGGGGTGGCGGGCGAATCAGGTCCGAGGAGCTTGCCACCGCAGGCCGTCGCGATCGCGGCGAGGGAGGTGAGGGGGATCAGGGGTTGCATCGTCCGGGAATCGTCTCACGAACCTAGAGGGAGGTCCGGCCGTCGGCCGTCCACGCGAGCTCGGGCGCGGGCTCCTCCGAGGGCGGCACTCCGTAACGGGTGAGGGCGTCCACCGCCAGCTCGCGGAAGATGGGCGCCGCAATGGTGCCGCCGTAGAAGCCGGACTGGGGCTTGTAGATGACGATCGCGATCGCGAAGCGGGGGTTGTCCGCCGGCACCAGGCCCACAAAGTTGGCAACCACCTGGGTGAGCCGGCCGTTCGCGTCCGCGGTCTGCGCAGTCCCCGTCTTGCCGGCCACCCGGTATCCCTCGATGGCTGCGCGGGTGGCAGTGCCGCCGGGTTTGGTGACCGACTCCATCATGGCAGTGAGCTGCTCGGCAACCTCCGGCTTCAGGACCTCACGGTCCTCGGGGTACTCGGGATAGGTGACGTTCCCGTCCCCGTGCTCGATCGCGGAGACGAGCCTGGGTGTCTGGTAGACGCCACCGTTTCCGATGGTGGCCACCATGGCCACATTCTGAAGGAGGGTGATGGCGTAACCCTGGCCGAACATGTTCACGAACTTGGTACGTCCGTCCCACGTTTCCGG
>JAAZBW010000260.1 GCA_012513625.1 Actinomycetales bacterium
ACCGCCACCCCCATCACCGCGCCCATCACCGCCACCTCCACGGCCGCGAGCCGGAGGAAGAGGCCGGGCCTCTCGGCCAGCTGCGGGATGGTACGCCGGCGGTGGTCCCAGCCGATCCAGCCGAGCAGCGCCCACAGCAGGATCTTCACCAGCAGCAGCCGCCCCCAGGGCGTCAGAACCAGATCGGCCGGCCCGTTGAGCCGGATCACGGACGCGAAGACCCCGGAGCCGCCCACGAGCACGAAGCACCAGAGTGCGAGCGCCGAGTACCGCGCCGCCGCCCGCTCCAGTTCCGGCCCGAGCCTGCGATAGACCGCCACCATGGCCGCGAGCCCGCCCGCCCACAGTCCGAGCGGCACCAGGTGCAGCCACATCGAGGAGACTGCCAGGTTGTGGTTCGCCGCCCCCGCCGCATGTCCGGTCAGCGCCACGGGCGCGAGGGCGAGCGCCCCCATCACGGCCGTCCACATCGCGGTCACCATCCCGCCGGTGGCCACCGCCAGCACCGAGACGATCACCGCCAGCACCGTCTCCGCGATGAGGGTCTGCCCGAGCTCGGTGCGGGAGAGGAAGAACAGCAGCTCGTCCCCGAACGTCGGTTCGCTCAGCGAGCGTCCCCACACCGCCGCGTACGTGAACACCACATACGCGAGCTGCCCGAGCACCCACACGACTGCCGCGCCCTGGCCGAGCCGCACCGCGGTACTCCACCCCGTGCCCGGCGACGACGACGACGCAACCCGCGCCTCGTCGTCGCCCTCCGTGGGGCGTGGGGATCGGGTGGGGCCGCGCAGGATCAGGGCGGCCACGGCGAACGCGCCGATGGTGAGGGCGCCCGCCGCACGCACCACCACGGTCACGATCGGGAGGCCCCAGCGGACGAGCGCGCCGGGGTCAACGAGCGCCCGGGGGTCCGCCGCGCCGGTGGAGAGGAGGGCGAGTATCAGCGCCAGGACGGAGGCGGGAATGGCCCAGATCAGACGACGGGTGGCCCCGGGGCGAGACCCGGGTATTCTTGCTGCGCCGTCGATCACGCTCCTACCCTAGACCGCGAGGGCTGGGGCAGCGGCAGCCGTCCGGGTGAGCGGAGGCGGTCACTCACCCACGCTCGCCGATCGGCGCGCCAACCGACCGAAAGGGTAGGGAGCATGACGGAGAACGCAGCGATCTCCTCCGCCGAGATGGAGCGGGCCTACGATCTGCTCCAGCGGGTGCAGGACATCTACGCGCAGCGCGTGGTGGGTCAGGTGGGACTGCGCACCGCGCTCGTGAGCAGCCTCATCTCCGGCGGCCACGTGCTCCTCGAGTCCGTGCCCGGGCTCGCGAAGACCACCGCCGCCCAGACCCTCGCCTCCGCGGTGGGCGGCTCGTTCCACCGGATCCAGTGCACGCCGGACCTGATGCCGAACGACATTGTGGGAACCCAGATCTTCAACTACACCTCCGGAGAGCTCACCACCCAGTTGGGGCCAGTCCACGCGAACATGGTGCTGTTGGACGAGATCAACCGCTCCTCGGCGAAGACCCAGTCCGCCATGTTGGAGGCCATGCAGGAGCGCCAGACCTCGATCGGTGGTGAGGTGTACAAGGTGCCGGAGCCGTTCATGGTGATGGCCACCCAGAACCCCATCGAGGAGGAGGGCACCTACGTACTCCCCGAGGCGCAGATGGACCGGTTCCTGGTCAAGGAGGTCCTCACCTACCCCACGCCGAACGAGGAGGTGGAGATCCTCGATCGACTCTCCTCCGGGGCCCTCACCGCGCCGCTCACGGTGCAGCCCATCCGGCTGGAGGAGGTGCGTTACCTGCAGGAGCTCAGCAACAGGGTGTTCGTGCACCGCACGATCCGGGAGTACATCGTGGCCCTCGTGAACACCACCCGCGGCGGGGGGCCGCGGCCGATGGACGGGTTCACGGACCACGTCCGGGTGGGCGCCTCTCCGCGTGGCGGGATCGCACTCATGAAGGTGGGCCAGGCGCTCGCGCTCATGAGCGGTCGCACCTACGTGGTGCCGGACGATGTGAAGCAGATGCGCCACGCGGTGCTCCGCCACCGCCTCGTGCGCACCTATGACGCACTCGCGAACAACGTCTCGGCCGAGTCCCTCATCGATGCCGTGTTCGCCGCAGTGCCGGTGCCGTAGGTGGTTGCCCTCTCCCGGCTCGCCCACCTGCGGGCCCGCCTCGAGCTCCCGGTGATCAAGAAGGCATCGGGACAGCTCGAGGGCCGTCACCGCTCCATCTTCACGGGGCACGGGCAGGACTTCGATGACATGGTGGAATACCGCCCGGGGGACGATCCGGGGGATATTGACTGGAAGGCCTCGGCCCGCGCCGGGCAGCCGATTATCAAACGATTCCAGCGGGAAACCAACCTCTCCCTCATCCTCGCCGCGGATACGGGTCACTCGATGGGCGCCCTTGCGCCGAGCGGGGAGACCAAGGCGGAGGTGGCCATCTTCGTGGCCGAGATCCTCGCCTTCCTCGCCCGTAACCGCGGTGACCTGGTGGGCCTCGTGGCCGGGGACGCGGAGCGGATCCGCCAGGTGCCCGCCCGGCAGGGGACCGAGCACCTCGAGACGATGCTGCGCCACCTCGCAAGCGATATGACGGCCACGGGCCCGCCCTCCCACCTCTCGGACGTGCTGAAGCGGGTGCTCACCGGGGTGCGGCGCCGCTCCCTCGTGGTGGTACTCACGGACGAGGCACGGCCCGAGCTGGGCACGGAGCAGGACCTGAAGCGGCTGCGTACCCGCCACGAGGTGATGGTGGTGTCCGTGGCAGACCTGCGGCCCACCGAGCTCACCCACCGGGGCGGCCTCGTGCTCGATGTGGACGGCGGAGAGGTGCCGGATTTCGTGCGCCGGGATCCCCAGATCCGCGCGGAGGCTGCGGCCGCCGTGGAGCGGAGGAAGTCTGCCGTGCGCGCGATGCTGCGGCGGCGCGGCATCACGTCCGTGGTGGTGCGCAGCTCGGATGATGCCGTGGACGCCCTCATCGACCTCCTCGGGAGGCAGCGCCGTGGCCGATTTTGATCCCGTGGACCCGGTGGCCTACGCGTGGTGGGTCCCGGCGCTCGGCCTCATCCTGCTGCTCCTCGCGATCGCGTGGGTGGTCTACCTGCTGCGCACGCCGCGCGGGCGCACCCGGTCTGCCACTCCGGAGCGCAGTGTGCCCCAACTCCGCAGCTCCTTCGGGGAGCGCCTCGAGGGCGTCTACGCAGCGTTCCAGCGCGGCGAGGTCACCCTTCGGGACCTCCACCTGCAGGTGGCCGAGATCGTCCGCGGGTTCGGCTCCAGCCGGGTGGGCCGGGACCTCACGGCCATGTCCCGCGGTGAGGTGGTGGCGTTCATGCCCGGCAGCCGGCTGGGCGAACTGCTCTCCCGCTGCGAGCAGCCCTCCTTCTCCCGGGACCCGGCCGCGGAGGCCGAGCACACGGTGGGGATCGCCCGGGAGGTGATCACGCGGTGGTGAGTCCGTGGGCACCCTGGGTGGTGGTGGGGATCGTGGCCGTGGCCGCGCTCCTCGGCTGGGTGTGGGTGGTGCGGCAGCGCCGGGGCGGCAGCCACCGCACCTACGTGGCGAACTCCGGCTACCTCTACGGCCTCCCCAGCTTCAAACGGAGGCTCCTGCTGCACCGCTTCGCAGCGCTCGGCCTCACCGCGATCGTGGCGGCGGCCACCCTCTTCACCGCCCTGCTCGCGGGCCGCCCGGTGGACAGGTACACCACCAATGAGCGCATGGCCACGCGGGACATCGTGCTCTGCCTCGATGTTTCCGGCTCCATGATCTCCTTCGATTCCCAGGTGCTGCGCACCTACTCGCAGATGGTGGACTCGTTTGACGGGGAGCGGATCGCGCTCAACATCTGGGACTACACCACGCGCCAGGTCTTCCCCCTCACCGATGACTACGCGATGGTCAGGGACGAACTCGAGATGGGGGCGGATATCACCTCCATCGGCCTGTTCTCCATCACGATCACGCAGGGCGCCATCGAGAAGTACGAGGAGTGGATGGCGGGCACGTTCCCGCCGAACGCCCAGGGCTCCTCCCTGATCGGGGACGGGCTCGCCTCATGCGTGCTCTCCTTCGACCTCGAGGAGGAGGACCGCAGCCGCACCGTCATCCTCGCCACGGACAACGAGCCCTACGGGGAATCGATCTTCTCCCTCCAGGAGGCCGCGGAGCTCGCGGAGGAGCGCGGGATCCGCATCCACGCCATCTACGCCTCCGAGTTCCCCTACGCGGACTACCGGGACGAGTACGAGCAGGTGATCACCTCCCGTGGCGGCCTGTTCTACGAGCTCTCGAACCCGAGCGCCGTCCAGGAGATCGTCCAGGAGATCACCACCCGGGAGGCCGTCGAGCTCGATGCCACCCCGAAGGTGGTGGAGATCGACCGCCCGGACCGCTTCTACCCCTGGCTCGTGCTCCTCATCGGCGGGCTGGTGCTCGCAGCATGGAGGGCACGGGCATGACCCTCCGTTTCCTCTGGGAGCCCTGGCTCCTCGCCCTCACCGCCGTGGTGCTCGTGGGGTTCTGCGTACTCGCCCTCGTCCGTGCCCGCCGGGACGACGACGGCACCTGGGTCTCGTGGTGGCGCCGGCTCGCGATGGTGGTCACCGCCCTCATCATCGGCGCCACGCCGGCGTTCCCCGGGGAGGCGGACCAGGTGGTCTCCAACGTGGAGCTCTACATGGTGGTGGACCGCACCGGATCCATGGCGGCGGAGGACTTCGCGGACGGTGAGCCGCGCCTCGAGGGAGTGCGGCACGATCTGGTCGCCCTCACCGAGGCGTTCCCCGGCTCCCGCTACACGCTGATCGCCTGGGATTCCACGGCGAGCCGTCAGCTGCCGCTCACCACGGACGCCCGCGCCGTGGAGGCGTGGGCACAGACCCTCGCGCAGGAGAACACCTACTACTCGGCCGGCTCCGCGATCGACCGGCCCCTCTTCACCCTCACCCGTGCGCTGGAGCGGGGGGTGGAGCAGCACCCCCAGAACGTGCGGCTCGTGTTCTTCCTCTCCGATGGTGAGAACACGGACGGGGACGACTCCTCGGTGGACGCCTCGCCGGACGGATACCGGGACCTCGCGCCCATGGTGGACGGGGGCGCCGTGCTCGGTTACGGCACCGCGGCTGGCGGCCAGATGCGGGTGCAGGACTGGAGCGGGGATTCGGACGAGTACATCCTCGATCCGCAGACGGGGGAGCCCGCGATCTCCCGGATGGACGAGGCCAACCTGCGGGCGCTCGCCGCCAACATGGGGATCGATTACGTTCACCGCTCCGAGCGGACCGACCTCACTGCCCTCGCGGACGGGATCGACCTCGAGGCAATCAAGGTGGACGGCCGCATGAGCACCGGAACGTATCGGGACGCCTACTGGCCGTTCGCCTGGGTCCTCGCGGGCCTCCTCGCCTGGGAGGCGTACGAGCAGCTCCGCCGGCTCCGACTGATGGGTGGGCAGCATGCAAAGCTCTCGTAGGTGGCGGCTCTTCTGGTGGACCCTGCCGGCCGTGATCGTGTTCCTGGTGGTGGGTGGGCTCCTGCTCCTGCTCTGGATCTGGAACATGCAGGCCGGTAGCCAGTACCGGGAGGGCGAGTACGAGCTGGCCGAGGCGTCCTACCGCCGCCAGGGCGCTGTCTCCGAGGTGTTCCCGGAACCGTGGAAGGCGGTCTACAACGAGGGAACCGTCCAGCTCGCCGACCAACGGTATGAGGAGTCGAACGAGGTTCTCGCCGTCGCACTGGAGGAGGTACCCGAGGCGCCCGTGGACGAGTCGGGGTTGAAGGACCCGCAGAGCCCCGAGTGTATGGTCCGCACCAACCTCTCTCTCACGTTCGAGGGGATGGCGGACGCGAAGCGCGGAGCCGGGGAGCTCGAGGAGGCGATCGGGCTCTACCAGCAGGCCCTCGAGGCGCTCGGAGCCTGCACCTCGGACGGCGAGTCCGAAGCGGAGCAGCAGGAGCGTCCGGAGCCTACTGACGGTTGGCGGCCGGACGTGGACGAACAGCGCCAGTGGGACAAGATGCAGGAGAGCGAGCAGGAGCAGGAGGAGGAATCTTCCGGCGGCAACGGGAGTCCGTCCGAACCAGAGCCGTCCACGAGCGAGGCCCCGGCCGATCCCCGGGTGCAGGAACTCGAAAGCCGAAACCAGTCCGCCTCGCCCACCGCCGGGCCGGAAGGCGAGGGCTTCGGGGGAGGCCAGAACTGGTGACCAGCAGCCCATCCGACCCCTTCGCCCCGGGCGGCTCCGGGCGCTCCCAGGAACCCGCGCCCACCGAGTGGGGTGGCTACGGAGAGGAGCAGTGGGGGAGCGCGGCCGGCCGCCCGGCCAGTGGCGAGGGGCGGTGGAGCGGACCGCCGCCCGCCGCGCCGCCCACCTACGGTGGGCAGGCGCGCGAGCCCGCGGGGAACGGCGCCCGCGCCGGTACGGCGGGGAGGAGCCGCGGCTACCTCGCACTCGTCTCCCTGCTCGGCCTTGTGGCAGTGGCCGCCGTGGCGGTGGCCGTCATAGCGCTGACCGGCGGCCTTGGCCGTGCTCCGGCTCCCAGTCCCACGGCAAACTCGTGGTCCTACGGCAGCAACGCCGGGCTCGATGCCCGGTGGGACGAGTGCTCGGCCGGAGACATGCTGGCGTGCGATGCGTTGTACAACGCTGCACCCCCCGGCACCGACTATCGCCG
>JAAZBW010000261.1 GCA_012513625.1 Actinomycetales bacterium
CGAGGGCGCGCACGGCGGAGCGGACATTGCCGGACCCGTAGTCGAGCACCACGATCTTCACTGCTCTGGTTCGGTCCCGTCCTGCTCTGGGTGCTCGGGCGCAGGGTCTGCCTCGGAGCCGGGATCGGTCTCGGCCGCGGCGTCCGCCTCGGGTTCGACACCCGAATCTCGAGCGGCCCCGTGGCGCTTCTTCCGCCCCGGCCGCTGGACGGCCCGGGAGATCATGCCCGCCGCCTCGGCCGAGCTGAGCGCGCTCGAGTCGATCGTGCCGGGCACGTCCGCGAGCCGCTTCTCCCCCACCGCGAGGTCCTCGATGGTGGGGTCCAGCCCTGCGATCACCAGGCCGGGCGAGATCTCGCCCCCGATGTCTGCCCCGGTCACCCGCCACGCGGAGAGCTCACCCTCGAGGGAGACCTCGCCGCCCTCGGAAACGAGCCGCGAGACGAGGAGTACCACGTCTATCCGGGTGAGGATCGAGATCGCCTTCGCGAGCGCGAGCGCCTCCTTCGGAGGCTCCCCCGTGAGCTTCTCGAACGGGTCCGCCACCTCCAGGTCCATTGCCGCCACGGCCCCTGATTCGGAGGGCACCACGGTGCAGGCGAGGCCGGCCGCGGCCGCGAGCCCTGCGAGCGCCTCAGCGGAGGCGAACGGGGTCACGATGAGTGCGAGGTCCCGCTGCGGGGCACTCGCGCCAAGCCCGGCCACGATCGCCTCGAACGGATCGATCTCCGGCTGCTCGCCCTCCGGCCGCTCGGTCACAGCGCGCCCTTGGTGGAGGGCACCCCGGTCACCCGGGCGTCCTTCTCCACCGCCTTGCGTAGCGCGCGGGCGAGCGCCTTGAACTGGGCCTCCACGATGTGGTGGGGGTCCCGGCCTGCGAGGAGCTCCACGTGCAGGCAGATCTCCGCGTTCAGCGCGAGCGACTCGAACACGTGCCGGGTCATGGAACCCGTGAAGTGGCCGCCGATCAGGTGGTACTCCTGCCCGGCCGGCTCCCCGGAGTGGACCACGTACGCGCGCCCGGAGACGTCCACCACCGCGCGGGCGAGGGCCTCGTCGAGTGGGACCGTGGCGTCTCCGAACCGGCCGATCCCCCTCTTGTCCCCGAGCGCCTGTCTGAGCGCCTGGCCGAGGCAGATGGCCGTGTCCTCCACCGTGTGGTGCACGTCGATCTCCGTGTCCCCCGTGGCGCGCACGGTGAGGTCGATCAGCGAGTGCTTGGCGAGGGCCGTCAGCATGTGGTCGTAGAAGGGCACGGTGGTGGAGATGTCCGCCATTCCGGTTCCGTCCAGGTTCAGCTCCACGATGACGTCCGATTCGGACGTGGTGCGGGTGACGCGGGCCGTTCTCACATGACCTCCTTGAGGGCCGCCTTGAATGCCGCAGTCTCCTCCGGGGTTCCGACCGTGACCCGGAGGTACCCCTCCGGCCCGACCTCCCGGATCAGGATTCCGCGCTCCAGTAGATCCTCCCAGATCCTCCGCCGGTTCTCGAAAATCCCGAACAGTAC
>JAAZBW010000262.1 GCA_012513625.1 Actinomycetales bacterium
CCGGGCGCGGTCGCGCTCGAACGCGGTGCGCCAGGGCGCCTTGTGCGGCTCCTCGAGGAGGCGCGCCGCATCGTGCCGCGTGTAGGGCGTGGTTGGGGCGTGCTCCACGAGTTCCAGATCGGGCGCCTGGCCGCCCGCTGCCGGAGTGTCCACGCCCCCGATCCTAGGGTGCGGGCGCACTCACGCCGGCAATCCCGGCCAGCTGTGGACTGACGCCCCATCTCGCGGCGCTGTTAGCCCTTCACCGAGCCGGCCGTGAGGCCGCCCACGATGTAGCGCTGGAGGGTCAGGAAGAGGATGAGGATCGGAATCGAGCCGAGCACGGAGCCGGCAGCGAACTGGCCCCAGTTCTTGCTCATCTCATCCGAAACCCACTGGTACATGCCCACGGCGAGCGTCCAGTTGCCCTCCGACTGCAGGATCACCTTGGCGAGCACGAAATCGTTGAACGTTCCGATAAAGGAGAGCAGTCCCACCACCGCGAGGATCGGTGCCACGAGCCGCAGGATGATCGTCCAGTAGATCTGTGCGTGGGTGGCGCCATCGATCTTGGCGGCCTCATCCAACTCCCTGGGAACGGTGTTGAAGAACCCGTACATGAGGAAGGTGTTCGCCCCGAGGGCGCCGCCGAGGTAGACGAGCACGAGCGCGAACTTGGAGTTCAGACCGATGGGCGACCACACGAAGCCGAGCGTCATGAGGAGCAGGAAGATCGCCACGAAGGCCAGGATCTGCGGGAACATCTGGATGATGAGCAGCGACATCAGTCCCATCCGGCGTCCCTTGAACCGGTAGCGGGAGAACGCGTAGGCGGCGGCCGCCCCCATCAGGACTGTGGTGACCGAGGTGATGACGCCCACCTGCAGAGAGTTGACGAACCAGTCCCAGAACCGGGTGCTGGAGAGCGCCTCGAAGTTGCCCGTCTCGATCGTCCGGAAGAGTTCGTTGGAGCCTGTGAGCGTGCCTCCCGAGTTCAGCGACGCCGAAATCACGTACATGATGGGGAAGACCGCGTAGACCACAGCGATGATCGCCACGATATGGAGGAGACCGAGTTCTGAGAACCAGCGCGTGAACGTCCGGCGGTTCACGGCGGCGTGTTCGCGGGCCACGCCCTCGGCGGCCGCTTCCTCAAGGAGCTTGAAGGCGTGCGCCACCTCACGCCGGTCGTCGTCGTTCTGGGAGAGGTACAGGCCGTAGAGATAGGCGGCTACGCCCACCGCGCCGGCCACCACCGTGACAACGGCACCCCAGTCCTGCACCAGGGTCCAGATGAGCGCGGCGAGCCCCGCTGCGAGGACGGCGGCGCCGATCCCCAGGCCGACCCCGCCGGCCTCGCCGTCGGCGAGTTGGGCGCGGCCCCTGGAGAGGACCGCATATCCCACGAAGGCCACCACCACTCCGAGGAGGGCGATGGCGACGGACTCGATTTCCACCTGGCGGCGGGAGAGGGCGATGAGGGTGTCGAGGACGGCCAGGGCCACCATGACCACGCCGGCGCCCCCCATTCCGAGGCCGACCGACTTCCGCGGCCTGCGGCCGAACTGGAGGGAGGCGATCACGAGCGCGATGCCGATCCCGAGGACGACGGGAGCCACGAGGTCGAAACCACTGCCTGCGACGATCCCCGAGAGGATCCGCATGAGACCGAACCCGGCGGCCGCTCCGCCGAGGCTGGCGAGGATGTACAGGAGGACTGTGGTGAGATTCTTCATGTCAGTTGATGTCCTCCAGCGACTGGGTCTTCCGGAAGGAGACCGCGGATATCACGGCAACGATCAGGAAGATGACGATCGAGAGAGCGGAGGCGAGGCCGTAGTTCTTTGCCGCGGTTCCATCCAACCCCGCAATGTTGTAGACCATCGAGATCAGGATGTCCGTGTGTCCGATGGGAACCGAGGCGTCGAGCATCCGTGGCCCACCGTCTGTGAGCATCTTGACGAGCGAGAAGTTGTTGAAGTTGAAGGCGAATGACGCGATCAGCAGGGGCGCAACCGCGATGAACAACAACGGCATCGTCACCGAGCGCCAGATACGG
>JAAZBW010000263.1 GCA_012513625.1 Actinomycetales bacterium
GCCGGGCCGTACTGGCGGTGAGTATGGTGGAGGAAGGTCTGGCTGGGCGCGTGCTTTCTGGTGGTAATGACGCACCTTGAGGGGCATTTCTGGCTGGAAGCTGGCAGTTCTGTCTGACATCTGAGGAGAAGAGAATGGATCTCGGTCTTACTGGCCGGAAGGCCTTCGTTGCGGCGTCCACGTCCGGGCTCGGGCGCGCGTCCGCGGAGCGGCTTGCGGAGGCGGGCGCGGTGGTGGCCATCAACGGCCGCGGCGCGGAGCGTGTGGACGAGGTGGCGTCGGCAATCGACGGCGCCGTGGCCGTGCCGGGCGATCTGACCGATGCCGCCGAGCGCGCGCAGGTCATCGCCGCGGTGCGCGAGCAACTGGGCGAGGTGGACATCCTCGTGCTGAACGGCCCCGGCCCCGCGCCGGGCTCCGCGGCCACCTTCACCGCCGATCAGGCGCGTGAGTCCGCCGAGAAGCTCCTCGCCCCGCACGTGGACCTGGTGCAGGCGTTCCTGCCCGGGATGCGGGAGCGTGGCTGGGGCCGGATCGTCCTCATCGGTTCGACGGCGGTCCAGGCACCTCTCGGCAACCTCGTGGGTTCCAGCGCGGGCCGATCCGCCGCGGCTGCGTACCTCAAGACCCTCGCGAACGAGGTGGCAGGCGAGGGCATCACGGTGAACTCCGTGCTGCCGGGCCGTATCCGTACCCCGCGCATCGAGCAGCTGGATGCCGAGGCCGCGGAGCGCACCGGCCGCCCCGTGGAGGACGTGCTCGCGGCCAACCTGGCGAACATTCCGGCGGGACGCCTTGGTGAGCCGCGCGAGTTCGGGGCCTGCGTGGCGTTCCTGTGCTCGGAGCCGGCCGCGTACGTGACGGGCGTGGGCCTGCGCGTGGACGGCGGAATGGTGCCGGTGCTCTAGGGGTCGGGGCTCGGCCAGAACTTTGCTGGAGGGAGGTGCTGCCCGGGGGCGCACCTCCCTCCGCGCATAGTTGTTGGTGCTGCCCGGGGGCGCACCTCCCGCCGCGCATAGTTGTTGGTGCGGCCGAACTCGCGGGGCCCGTCCGCATCAGCTTCCCCCCGCGATGACAACGGCAGTTGCCTCCGAGAATGACGCGGCGATGGCCCTTTTCGCGCCGCTCTCGGAGGCAACTGCCGTTGTTGTCCGGAGTTATCTAGTCAGTGAGAAAGCGGCAGACCCGCAGCTCCACGCGGCGGTTGAGGAAACGGCCCTCCTCCGTGCCGCTCTCGTCCACGCGGTTGGTGGCGCCGCACGCCACCATGAGCGTCTCAAGGTGCGGGAACTCGGCCCAGGCGGACGCGTCGGACCCCACCTTCTCGCCGAGCATCCTCAGTACGGCCTCTTGGGCGCTCTTCGCGCGCCCGTTGCTCGCGTCCGACTCCACCACCAGCGACTTTTGGTGCGTGGCAGCCGCATCGTGGCGGGCCGAGTGTCCGATCACCACGAGCATTGCGCCGCCCGGCGAGTTGGCGAGCGGCGTGAGGATGTTCGCGTCGAGGGCATCTCGGACGGACTGGTCCATTTCCGCCAGTCGGCTGGCGAAGTCTGTCTCACCTACCTGAAAACCGTCCACTACTGCTGATGACCACTCGTATCGCATGAGCTCTCCCTGTTGTATGGGTGGCGGAAACGTGCCCCTCAGGATACGTCGAAACCACTCGGCCCGCCCCCGGGGGCGAGCCGGGGCGTTCCGCGCGGGCAGCGGGTGGTGGCGGAAACGTAACCACACAGTCGGCGGGAGGGGGGCGGAAACGTAACCACACAGTCGGCGGGTGGGGGCGGAAACGTAACCACACAGTCGGCGGAAGGGGAGGGGGGTGGGTTAGGCGGGTGGGTTGATCTCGTCCATCGCCACGACCCGGTCGGCGATGTGCTCGAGCAGTGGGCCGTCGTGGGAGATGGCCAGAACGCCGTACCGGCCCGCGCGGGCGCCCTCGAGGAGGAGCTGCCAGATCTGCACCTGGGTGAGGGCGTCGAGGCTTGCGGTGATCTCATCCGCCACCACGAACCGCGGCTGCGCCAGCAGCGCCCGCGCGAGGTTCACGCGCTGTAGTTCACCGCCACTGAGTTCGTGTGGGAACGCCGAGAGCCACGAGTCGTTCACCAGGCCCGAATCGATCACTGGTGCCACGTCCGCGGACGCCTCCGCCAGCACCTGTTCGATCTTCCAGCGCGGATTCATCGCCAGCTCCGAGTGCTGGAGCACCAACTGTGCGGAGCGCGCCCGCCCGTCGTTCGGCGGAGCGGCCACCTCGCCGCGCTGCGGTGCCAGGCGGCCGGTCAGCACGCGCGCGAGGCTGCTCTTGCCGCATCCGCTCGGTCCCCACAGCCCCACCACCTCGCCCACCTCCACCTGGAGGCTGGCTCCGCGGAGGACCCAATCGGCGCCATAACTCAGCCACACGTCGCGGCATGTGAGCTGATCAGCGGGCGTGACCGTCGTCGTCGCTCCAGCTATCGCGCTGGCCCCCGCAGAC
>JAAZBW010000264.1 GCA_012513625.1 Actinomycetales bacterium
CACGTCGCCGCGGTCCGTCAGGTAGCTCATCATCCCGAGTAGCCGCGTGATCCGGGTTCGGGCGGACTCAGGAGGCATCCGCGACCTCCGCGGCTGACCGGAGCCGCGCGAGGACTGCGTCCCGCAACTCCGGGGGGTCGAGGACCACGGCGTCGGCGCCGTAGCCCGCGAGCTCCTCGGTGAGTGCCGGCTCGTCCGGTGCCTCGAGCACCACCACATCCCGGGGTTGCGTCTCGCCATCGAGCGTGAGAGTTCCCTCGAGAGTGCCGCGAGCCCGGATCAGGGCCGCCCGATCCGGCGCGAGGGCGAGGCGCACGCGGACCAGGTGGGGCGGGTTGCCGAACACCTGCTCCGGGTCGATCTCCGCGGGGGGTTCGAATGCGCCGGGCTCCCCGGCTGGCTGCACCCGGCCCTCGATGCGGCTGAGGCGGTAGGCGCGGGCGGCCCCACGATCACGGTCGAGGCCGAGGAGGTACCAGCCGTGGCGCCGGGCCACGAGCCGCCACGGCTCCACGGTGCGGCGCGCCCGCGCGGAGGTCCGTGCGGCGTAGTCGAACTCGATGGTGCGCCGAGACTCGATCGCCTCGAGGATCGTGTCAAAGGCAGCCTCCGGTTCCCGCAGCTGCACCCGCAGTGGCGGCGCCTGCTCCCCCGTGGCTGGCCCGAGCCCGAGTGCCTTCGCGGTGCCGGTGTCTGCGAGTGAGCGCCACGTGGCGTCCTGATGCACGGACGAGGCGAGGGCGAGGACACCGAGTTCCTGCGGGGTGAAACTGACCTCCGGGACGCGGTAGGCCTCCACATCGATCCGGTAGCCCACGTCGTCCTCATGGACCACGTCCCGTTCGGTGACGAGTGGGATGCCGAGCGTCCGGAGGAGGTCCTTGTCCCGCGCGAAGGTGCGCTCGAACGCGGCCTCGTCCCCCCGGTACCCACGCACCTGCCGACGGATCTGGTTCCGTGTCATTCGGGTTGGCGAGTTGATCAGGGCGATCATCAGATCGAGCACGCGCTCGGCCGCCGAGATGTTTTCTGCCACGCCGCCCACGCTACCGTGCGGCTCCCTGCGCGGGGTGAGCGGCGCGGCCGGGAGGGCGGTGCCTACGCACATGGAGGGAGTTCGCGGCGCGGCCGGGAGGGCGGGGTGGCCCTGCCGCGGGGACATCCCCGCGCGGGCGTGCGGCTCCTCGCTACTCTGCTCCCTCGTGTTCGGCCACCAGGCTGGCGAGCCGACGTGCCTCCTGGACCCCGTACTCACCGTCCGCTCCCTGGATGGCCATCACGGCGAGGGTGTCCCCGTCGGCGAGGTCAAGGTGCACCCAGGGGCGGCCGCGGGCGAACGAAACCCGAACGATCTCCGCCCAGGCGAGTTCGCGGGTGAGGACCAGGTTGCGTACCCGCAGGCCACCGGCGCTCGGGATCGCGTTGACCGTGGCCTGCCGCCAGATGATCCATAGCCCCGCGCCAAAGAAGAGGAAGGACCCGATCCGGTCCACCCACCGCCACACCGGGAGCACGCCAGTGGCGCCCAGGACCTCGAGGGTGACCACAAGGCCGGCCACGAGGGAGCCCATGATCCACGCCACCGTGCGCGCCGCGCGCGGGCGGAACGGGGTGTACTCCGGACTGCTCAGATCCGGCATGCGTGGATCGAGGTGACGAGGATGGCCCGTGCCCCGATCTCGTAGAGGCGGTCCATGATGGTATTGATGGTCTCACGCTCGATCATCACCCGCACGGCAACCCAGTCTCCGTCGTGGAGCGGGGAGACGGTGGGCGATTCGAAGCCGGGAGCGATCGCCACGGCCACGTCCAACCGGTCCGCGGGAATGTCGAAGTCCATGAGTACGTACTGCCGGGCCACGATCACTCCCTTGATGCGGCGCTCGAGCACATCAACCTCGGGGTCCTCGGGGCGTTCCGAGGGGACTATCAGAACGGCTTCGGACTGGAGGATCGGCTCGCCGAACACGTTGAGACCCGCCGCGCGTAGGGTGGAGCCCGTCTCCACCACGTCCGCCACCACGTCCGCCACGCCGAGTTCGATGGAGGACTCCACGGCGCCGTCGAGATGCACCACCTGGGCATCCACGCCGCGTGACCTCAGGTGGTCACCCACGAGCACGTCGTACGAGGTGGCCACCCGCTTGCCTCCGATGTCCGTCTCGCTCGTAGCAGAGCCCACGGGGGCGGCGAACCGGAAGGTGGAGTGGCCGAAGCCGAGCGGGAGCCGCTCACGCGCCGTGGTTCCGGAATCCTTCAGTAGGTCCCGGCCGGTGATTCCGGCATCCACGGTGCCCTGCCCCACGTACACGGCAATGTCCCGTGGGCGCAGGTAGAAGAAGTCGATCCCGTTGTCCGAATCGCGGATCACGAGTTCGCGTCCGCCGTCACGGCGGGTGCGGTATCCCGCCTCCCGGAACATCGTGATCGCGGGATCGGAAAGGGAGCCCTTGTTGGGCAGGGCCACACGCAGCATCTAGAGCCTCCGGTAGACATCGTCGAGGGTGATGCCGCGCGCGATCATCATCACCTGCAGGTGGTAGAGGAGCTGGCTGATCTCCTCCGCCGCGGCATCGTCCGACTCGTACTCCGCGGCCATCCAGACCTCGGCGGCCTCCTCCACGATCTTCTTCCCGATCGCGTGGATGCCTGCCTCGAGTTGCCGGACAGTGCCCGAGTTGGGATCCCGGCTGGCGGCCTTCGAGCTCAGCTCCGCGTACAGTTCGTCGAACGTTTTCACGGCGGTCAGCCTAACCCTGCCCGTCATCCAGCAAGGTCCGCGACCAGCGCCTGGGACGGGTCCAGGCCGGGTTCGGCGAGGTTCGCCTCCACCATGAACTCGTACATGATGGGCCACATCGAGGCGTCTACGGCGAGACTTCCGTCCCCGTAGAGCGGCACCGTGGCGGTCAGGGTGGTGAGGGCCCGCTCGGCATCTGTGGAGACGGCGAGGTCCGGCTGGCTCCTGAGGGAGAGGTCCACCGCAGCCTCCGGGTCCGCGATGATGTCCTGCAGTGCCCGCGATACGGCGCGGTTCACCGCCGCGAGTTGCTCTGCGCGGGTGTCCACTGTCTCGGCCATGGCGCCGATCCCGATCCCCACGAGGGGAAGCTCGCCCGAGTCGATCGCACGTACGGGGAAGCCGGCCAGCTGGAACTGGACGAGGTCGTTGTTGGAGAAGCCCACCACGGCGTCCACGTTGCCCGCCATGAGGGAGGCCTGCTGGGTGAAGCCGATGCTGGTGATCGTGAGGTCGTCCTCGTCAAGGCCCTCCCGGTCCATCCAGGCGAGGAGCGCAAACCAGTTCTCGCCGAACGGGCCGGGTAGGCCCACGTTCCGGCCGCGGATGTCCGCCACCTCCTGGATCTCGGAGTCCTCGGGCACAATCAGGACCGCCGGGTACTCCTGGTAGAGCACTCCCGTGGTCACGAGCGGGACGCCGCCCGCGTGCGCCTGCAGCATCTCGTCCGCGCCGGAGACCACCACGGTCTCGTCGCCCGCCACCACGGAGCCGAACAGGGACTCCTGGGCGCCGTGGTGGCGGAGAGTCACCTCGAGGCCCTCGTCCGCGAAGTAGCCGCTCGCCTCGGCCACGTAGAAGGGGGCGAACTGGATGTCCGGAACGTAGGTGAGGCCGATAGTGACGGGTTGCCCCGGGGCGGAAGTCTCCCCGGGCCCGGGTGAGGCGACGACGGGGCCGCCCTCCGTCGTCGAGCCGGGCGCCACCGCACCCGAGCACGCACTGAGCAGCACGGCGCCCGCA
>JAAZBW010000265.1 GCA_012513625.1 Actinomycetales bacterium
AAGTCGTTCTGCGCAACGCGATGGACTCCCGGTTGTGCGATTGGAACGCAGCGCAAACCGACCCCCAGTCTGGGCGGCTCTACGATCGCGACTGGCTGCTCGATCCGGCACCCTTGCTTCGGCGACTCGTCCGCCCAGAGGAACTCACCAAAGCGCGGCGACGTGCCGAGAGCGCAATCCGTTGGCAACGTCGACCACTCGCACACGCCGACCTTCTGGCTCAGCTGACGTTCGGTACGTGGCGGTTCCTCCTTCCCGATCGCGATCCGGGGCGGCAACGCCTCTGGCACGATGCGCTGCACGCCGCCTTCCCGTACCTCGACCGAACCCCAGAGGAGTTGGTCAAGTCTGTTCACGGGATTTACCAACTCCGAAATCGTGTAGCCCACCTCGAACCGCTCCTGCGCTCAACAGAGGTCCGAGAGCAATTCAGGAACATGCGCAGTCTGTTGGCCGAGATCAACCCCACCGTCGAAAACTGGTTCATCTCAAACCAACGCGTGACGGCGGTGCTACGCACCCGCCCATGACCTGGTCCACCGTGAACGCGAGCGATCGCTACGCTGGGGCCGTGGCTATGAAGAATGACGCGATCGTGTGGGTCGACCTCGAGATGACGGGGCTCGACGTGGAGAAGGACGCGATCGTGGAGGTGGCGGTGATCGTCACCAACTCGGACCTGATCCCGCTGGACGAGGGGATCGACCTGATCGTGAAGCCCCCCGCCGAGGCGCTCGAGCAGATGAGCCCCACCGTTCTCGCCATGCACACCGCCTCCGGGCTGCTGGAGGAACTGGAGGACGGGCTCACGCTGGAGGAGGCCTCGCTGCGGGTCATGAAGTACATCCGCAAGCACATCTCCCGCGCCGGGAAGGCCCCCCTCGCGGGGAACTCGGTGGGCACCGACCGCATGTTCCTCGAGCGCTACCTCCCCGCGGTCACGGACCACCTGCACTACCGGATCATTGACGTCTCCTCGATCAAGGAGCTTGCGCGGCGCTGGTACCCGCGCGCCTACTTTGCGGCCCCGGAGAAGAACGGCGGCCACCGCGCACTTGCGGACATCCGCGAATCCATCGACGAGCTGCGGTACTACCGCACGGTCCTCTTTCCCGAGGGCGAGGGCCCGGACTCGGAGACCTCCCGCGCGGTGGCAGAGAAGATCGTGGCAGGTCGCGCCGGAGGAGCGTGCGAGGAGACAGCGGGATCCTGAGACCGTGTGGCCCCCATGCGGTCCCGGTGCGGTCCCGAGAGTAGTGTGACAACATGACCTCCTCCTCTGCCCCCCTCTCGGTGGCTGTGGTGAATGACCACCCCGTGGTGGTGGCCGGCGTGGCCAAGATGCTCGAGGATGACACGCGCATTCGCGTGGTGGAGATCGCCTCCCATGTCCTTCCGGAGCAGACCGTGGACGTGGTGCTGATGGACTCGCACGCCCCCCTCAACGGGCTCGCGCCCACCCTGGAGAAGCTGGCCCAGGATCCGCGGTTCGGCAGGATCGCCGTGTTCAGCTGGGACGTCAACTCTCCGCAGGTGGAAGAGCTGCTCGCCGATGGGGCGATCTCCGTGCTTGCGAAGTCACTCACCCCCGTAGAGCTCGCGGACGCGCTCGTGCGGGTGGGCCGTGGCGAACGGGTGATGGAGCCGGCCCCACCGGACGAGGAACGCAACCCGCTCAACGACTGGCCGGGCCGAGGGGCAGGGCTCACGGCCCGGGAGTCCGAGGTGGTGGCCCTGATCACGTCCGGGCTCACGAATGAGGAGATTGCACGGAACTGCTACCTCTCGATCAATTCCGTCAAGACCTACATCCGCTCCGCCTACCGCAAGATGGGTGTGGTCCGGCGCAGCCAGGCGGTGGCCTGGGGCATCGAGAACGGGATGCTTCCCCGCGCCCTGCGCCGGATGTGACTGTCCCCCCTTTGGGGGGTTTCACTCTGATCGCATCCTCCCGACAATGGAGCGATGGACAAGGAACTGTTTTCCGTTGACCGAAATGCAGCGGCACTTGCCGGACCCAAGGGAGGTTTCCCCGCCCAGGAGCAGGATCATCCCGGGCTGACCTCCGATATGGAGCCCGTCCCGGACCACGGGGAGAAGACCTGGGTGGGGCGCAACCGCCTCCCGGGCATGAAGGCCCTCATCACCGGCGGCGACTCGGGGA
>JAAZBW010000266.1 GCA_012513625.1 Actinomycetales bacterium
CAGCAGGCGGAGCATGCCGAGGCGCTGCGGTACGCGATCCGTTCCGGGGACTGGGACTTCGCTGCCCACATCTCCGAACGATCCTCCCTCGGCGTGATCCTCACCCCGGACCACCGCGACCTGGGCGCGATGCTGGCGGACATCCCCGATGACGAGGTGGTGTCCCGGCCCAACCTCCTGGTGGCGCGCGCCTGGGCGCGCTTCGACGAGGAGAAGTACGATCGCGCGATCGCGAAACTCAACCACGCCGAGTGGTCGATCGCTGCGCACCCCGAACGCGAACGCCAGGAGACGGTCGTATCCCTCCACCTCCTCTCCGCCCTGATCTCCCGCGTTCGCGGCGACGCCGCCGGGACCGTGGCGGCCGCGTCCCGGACACTGGAGGCGATCCGAGGCCTGGATGACGGCCTCCAGCAGGAGGCTTCCCTGCTCACGGACATCGCGGCGCGACTCCGGGCGATCGGAGAGCTGTGGCAGGGGCAGCCAGAGCGTCTGCTCGCCATGCGCGACTGGTCTGGCCTCCACGCCCAGGTCTCCACGAGCCTCGATTTCTTCGGATCTGCGTGGGAGGGCCTCACCGCTCTTGCGGAGGTGGCCCAGGGCCGTCTCGAGAACGCGCGACGCCGGGCGATGCGCGCCCTCTCGGAGCACAAGCGAATCGGCGCAGAGGTGCAGGAATCTCCCAGAATCGGGCCGTGGTCCGATACCGGGAGGACCGCCCACGCCTGGCTGGCACTCGGGCTCGTGGCCGCCCACCAGGCCGATGTGGACACGATGGACGAGTGCCTCACGTTGGGCAGGGCCGCCAACACCCACGCAAACCCGTTCCTCACTGCGGGTTTCCTTCTCCTCACCGCCCACCGCCGGCTCGCTCGGGGAGATATTCCCGGCACCCGCGCCGCGCTGGCGGAACTCAGGACGAACCTGCTCGCCGGGTATCCAGTGCCGTGGCTTTCAGACATGGGGGCCGCCGTGGCCGTTCGAGCCGAACTGCTCGCAGGCCTCCCAGAACGCGCCCGCGCAGTGCTCGATCTCCACGAGCGTCCTTCCGGGATCGGCGCAGGCGGAAGTGGCGCTCTCGCCGGGTCCCCACTGGCGGGACCGCCACACATCGAGTGGCAGAACGATCTTCTGCTCGCCCGCGCACGGGTCCTCCTCGCAACGAACCGTCACCACGAGGTGCGGAACACAGTCCAACCCCTCCTGCACTCTCTCGGCTCCTGGAGGGCCGAGGCGTGGCTCATGGTGGCCCTCGCCGAGGATGCCCTCCGCCACGAATCGGTGGCGCTCGAGGCCCTCGCCCATTCGCTGGACGCCGCCGCCTCCGAACGGCTCCAACGGCCGTTCCTTCCGGTGGGGCCATGGCTCGCGGCGCTCCTGCAGCGCCATGATGAGCGCACGGGAACCCACCGGGAGATGGTGGCCCGTCTCCTCGGGGACATCACGGTTCTGGAAGCGGAACTCCCCGTGGAGCGGGAGCCCCTCACCGAACGTGAACGGGCGGTCCTCGCGCTCCTTCCCACCATGAGCACCAACAGCGAGATCGCGGATGCCCTCCATATCTCTGTGAACACCGTCAAACAGCACCTGAAGTCCATCCACCGCAAACTGCAGGTGACCTCCCGCCGGGACGCGTTCCGCATGGCGCAACACCTGGACCTGCTGCCCCGTGGCGTGAGCACCGAGTGGGAGGACCGAGCCTGGCCGTAGGCCCTGATGCCGGGCCCCGACGCGCCCTCGGACCGAGCCCAGAGCCTCCGGGTGCCGGGAAGCGGTGGCGTGACTACCGTGGGACCAGCCCCAGCGGACCATGCCGGAGAAGGAGCCCCATGCCACCATCGGACCTCCCTCGTGCCGCCGCCGGACGCGTGCAGCGTTCCTCCGCATTCCGCTGGCTCGTGGCGGTTGGCCTCTCCGCGTACGGCGTGGTTCACCTGCTCATCGCGTGGCTTGCCGTTCTGCTTGCCTTCGGTTCCAACCCGGAGGATGCGTCCCAGGAGGGCGCCCTCCGCCAGGTGGCATCAGCACCGTTCGGAGTAGTGCTCCTCTGGCTGGTTGCTGCCGGGTTCCTCGTGCTCGTCCTGTGGCAACTTTTCGAGGCCACGAGCGGCCACCGCGATCGTGAGGGTGCCGCCCGGCTGCGCAAGCGGGTCTCCTCCGCCGGCCGCGCCGTGATCTATGCCGGGCTCGGATTCCTCGCGCTGCGCGCGCTCTTCGCGCCGGGGTCCGGCGGTGGAGAGGAGGCGCCCGAGTCCGTCTCGCAGGGCCTCCTCGGACTCCCGTTCGGGCAGTGGATGGTGGGCCTCGTGGGGCTCGGAATCGTGGCATTCGGAGTCTGGTACGCGTTCAAGGGTGTCACCCGGCGGTTCACCGAGGACCTCGCCTCAGAGATTGCCCGGTGGGGCGAGATGCTGGGGACGATTGGACATCTGGCGAAGGGGGTGGCGTTCACGATCATGGGTGGCCTCTTCGTGTGGGCGGCTGTGACCCACGATCCGGAGCAGGCGGGCGGCCTGGACTCGGCGTTGGGCGTGGTCCGTGACCAGCCGTTCGGCCAGGTGCTCCTCGTGGTCCTCGGCATCGGCCTCGCCGCATTCGGCATCTACTGCTTCTTCTGGGCGCGCCATCCGCGCCTCACCGCCCCCACGTAGACCGTCGACTGTGTGGCCAAGGTTCCGCGGGCGCGCGGTGCGAGCCCAGGCCCCGCACCTCCGATAGGGAGGCGGCAAGGTTCCGCGGGCGCGCGGTGCGAGCCGAGGGGTGGTGGAGTAGTCCTGTGAGCACCCATTTCGACGACGTCGGTCAGTTCCGTTCCGTCCTTCGGTCAGGTCTGCGTGAGGCAATGAAGGGCCACGACGCACCCGCCGTCTCTGCGCTCCGTTCCCTGCTCGCCGCCATCGACAATGCCGAGGCCGTCCATGGTGTGCCGGCAGGCGCAACCAACGAGAGCGAGCACGTGGCGAAGGCCGCGCTGGGGGTGGGATCGGCCGAGGCTGAGCGCCGCTCTCTCACCTCCGAGGAGTTGCGGGAGATCCTGCGTTCGGAGATTGGCGAGCGCAC
>JAAZBW010000267.1 GCA_012513625.1 Actinomycetales bacterium
AGGGTGGCTTCCGAGTGATATGCCCATCCGGGGTGGGGGTGCCGGTGCCGGCCCTGCCCACTTCGGTGGCTTGATCAGAAGCCACTCGGTGAGGAGTTCGCGGAACCGCAACCACACACTCGACGGAAGTTCGGGGACCCTTAACCACACACTCGACGGAAGTTCGGGGAAACGCAACCACACACTCGACGGGGAGTTCGCGCTAGCCCTCGCCGCCGCTGTCCGCGGGCGGGGCAGGCGCGGCCGGCTGTGGCGCGGGGCGGGCGCCGCAGACCACGCGGTTCCACGGCGAGTACGTCCAGGTCCACGCCTCACGGTCGTGCTGTGCCCCGTTGAGGTGGCGCGTGCGTACCACGTCCACGGTGAAGCCCGACTGCCCGCCGGACTCCGCCGTGCAGTTGGCATTCGTGTTGTACACCGTGGTCGGCTGGGTGATGCCCCGGCGCGGTGAGGTGTAGGACTCCACCTCGAAGTGCGGGGTGGACCAGACGCGCACATACACGCGCCCGTCGGACACAAAGGACTGGATGAGCGCGCCGTACGGGGTGGAATTCTCAAACTTCATGTCCACGCTCGGGTCCCAGAGTGTGGCCTCGCGGCCCTCCGGGTAGCGGGAGAACCAGCGGGAGTGGGGCTTGTGCTCCACGATCTCCATGCCCGCGAAGTAGGCGGCGTTGTACACGGTGGTGGACAGCTGCGAGAGGCCGCCGCCCACGGACTCGGAGACGAAGCCGCCCTCCACCACGCCGGAGGAGACGAAGCCGTTGGCACGGGTGATGGGGCGGAGCGCGTCCAGCAGGGAGAACGTCTCGCCCGGGAGCACCACGATGCCATTGGTCTTGGCGGTGCCCACAACGAGGTTCTGGGTGCGCACACTGTCTGCCGTGAGGGGCGTATCGAACGAGGCGATCATCTCCACGATCCCGAGGCTGTTCGCGTCCTCGGTGGTGAACTCCGGCTGCATCTCCGTGAGTGTGACGGAGGAGGAACGGGTCTCGGTGAGTGCGGCATCCCGCACTGCGGTGGAGACAGCCTCCGGCTCGAGGCCGAGACCCGGCTCGGAGGGGACCACCACGGGCTGGCCGCCCTCGAACACGAAGCGCGCATCGCTGCCAGGATTGCCCAGTTCCGGGGACTCCTCGACGATCCGCCCGGCGATGACCTCGCCGTCGATCTGGAGTTCCAGGGTCCCGGCATCGGTGGGCACGAGCATCGCGGCCTGTGCGAGTTCCTCCACCTCGATCGTGTGGGTGGTCTCGGTCACGGTGATGAGGATGGGGCCGGAGAGGAGGGGCTGCACGTAGGTGGCCATGGCCTCCTCGATGTCCGCCTTCGAGATGTCTGGTTCCACCGTGGTGGTCACGAGCTCGATGCCCTCCTCCTCGGCCGGCCACTTCTCGGCCACCGCCTGCGCGGACGCCTCGATGTCCAGGGTCACGCCATCCACGGGCTCGGTGATCACGGGAGCTCCGGAGGACAGGTCGATCACGCCATCCACCGGCTCGATGTCCACATTGGGAGCGAGTTCGGTGAGGGTGCTCGAGAGGGCCGCCGTGTCAATGTCCACCACCGGTTCCACGGGACCGGCGCCCACGATGTGCGGCCAGAGCCGGGTGGGATCGAGAGTGAATCCGGTGATCGACCCCACGGTGGCGCTGTAATCCACCGCGAGCCCGGCGGGCTCCGGATCGAGGTCCGTGCTCTGCTCGCCCACCCGCACCGGAACCGGCGCGGAGAGGCGCTCGGAGAGAGAAGACTCGAGCTTGGTCACCGCAGCCGCGCTGTCCAGCCCGCCAATGTCCGTGCCCAGCACGGTGGTGCCGGTGGCCACCTTGTCCTGCACGTAGAAGGCCACTCCCGCGTACGCAGCGGCCAGTACCGCCACCACGCCAACGATCCAGAGGGCCACCTTGGCGAGGCGTCCGCCCTGCTCCGGGGTTTCCTCCTCGAAACCGCCGAGTGCATCGAACGACTCGTGCTTCTTGCGTCGTGCCATATCTCCCCTACTCAGGATGCTCCACGGGCAAGAGTAGTTGCGTTATCCCACAAAGACCCGGCATAACGCAAAAGGGCAAGCAACCTCACACCCCGCGTTGTTCCTGTTCACCGGGGTGCTCGGGGGGCGCGAACCGGGCGTCGTCGTCGCCCGTCCCTTCCG
>JAAZBW010000268.1 GCA_012513625.1 Actinomycetales bacterium
AAAGGCGCGACCCGCGCGGCCCGTGGCTCCAGCCCGCCCCCGCCCAGCCGCACGCGGGCGCAACTACCACACAAAACGGCCGATCTGGCAACTTCCCGAAGTTCCCGCACACTCCCACCCCGTCGGTGAGACTTAAGACATAAGGGACACCAAAGGCGCGAAGGAGCGAGACAATGGTCGACTTGACAGCCCAGCCGTACAACCTTGATGCCGAGGGTGTGCGGTGGGTCGAAGAAACCCTGGCGGGCATGACCGATGAGGAAAAGGTTGGTCAGCTGTTCGTCAACATGGGGTCCTCCCGTGATGATGACTACCTGACGGAGATGGTGCAGAAGTACCACATTGCCGCCGTGCGCTACCAGCCCGGCCCGGCCGCGGACATCTGGGAGCAGAACAACATCCTGCAGACCAAGTCCAAGATCCCCATGCTGATCGCCGCCAACACGGAGGCCGGCGGCAACGGCGCCTGCACCGATGGCACCTACGTGGGCTGGGAGGTCAAGGTGGCTGCCGCGGGCGAGGACGCCCCGCGCTACGCCTACGAGCTCGGCCGCATCTCCGGTGTGGAGGCCGCGGCGATTGGCTGTAACTGGTCGTTCGCCCCGATCGTGGACCTGTACCGCAACTGGCGGAACCCGATCGTTTCCGTACGCACGTTCTCCTCTGACCCGGACCAGACGGTCACGCTGGCCAAGGAGTACATGCGCGGCATCATGGAGTCCAACATCATGCCGGCCGCCAAGCACTGGCCGGGCGATGGCATCGATGAGCGCGACCAGCACCTCTCCTCCGCCCCCAACTGGTACTCCATGGAGGAGTGGGACGAGACGTTCGGCAAGGTCTACCAGGGGCTCATCGACGCGGGCCTGCCCAGCATCATGGCCGGCCACATCGCGCTGCCCAGCTACCAGAAGCACTACGGCCCGGACACGAACGAGTTCACCCCGGCCACGCTCTCCAAGGAGATCACCACCGATCTGCTGCGTGACAAGCTCGGCTTCAACGGCGTGGTGGTCACGGATGCCTCGCACATGGTGGCGATGACCGCGTTCGCGAAGCGCCGGGACATCCTGCCCATGTCGATCATGGCGGGCTGCGACCTCTTCCTGTTCTTCAACGATCCGGACGAGGACTTCGGCTGGATGATGGACGCCCTCAATGACGGTCGCCTCACCCGCGAGCGCCTCGATGAGGCCGTCACCCGCACGCTCGGCCTCAAGGCCAGGATCGGCCTCCACACAGTGGAGAACAAGGAGGACATCCTCCCGGCCAAGGACGAGGCGATGGCGCGGATCCGCCTGCCCGAGAACCTGAAGGTGGCCGAGGAGCTCTCCGAGCGTGCCGTCACCCTGGTGAAGGACAAGGACGAGGGCGTGCTGCCCATCTCCCCGGAGAAGCACAAGCGCGTGATGATCGTGCCGATCTCCGGCCCGCGTAACCCGATGGCCCACGGCGGCCCGAAGGCCGCGAACACGCTCGCCGAGAAGATGCGGGAGCGCGGCTACGAGGTGGAGCTGTACGAGTCGCTGACGGAAAAGGCCGCCAAGATGACGGACGAGGAGTTCGCCGAGGTGGTGCGCGGCGCGTACGCCGGTAAGGCCCCCATCTCGGCGCTCACGGACAAGTACGACCTCATCATCTCGGCCGCGCAGGTCAGCGGGCTCATGCAGCCCACCGAGCGCGTCTACTGGCCGGCCTCGAAGGGCACGCCGGACATCCCGTGGTACGTCCACGAGTTGCCCACGGTGTTCGTCTCGTTCGCCTCGCCGTACCACCTGCCGGACGTTCCGCAGATGAAGACCTTCGTGAACGCCTACGACGCCCACGAGCACACCGTCACGGCGGTGCTCGACAAGCTCGAGGGCAAGAGCGAGTTCCAGGGCACCCCGTCCACGGACGTGTTCGGTCTCCCGGACAGCCACCTCTAGGGTTCCCGACGGCGGGGCCCACCTTCCGTACGGGAGGAGGCTCCGCCGTCGTCCCCCACCCGACGACGGGTCCGCACCCTTCGTGGTCAGGCGGCCCGACGTCGTGCCCCACCCCCCGTCACCCACCACAGCACCGCAGTTCTCCCTACGAAAGGAACACCCACCATGGCCGAGATTCCCGCAGCAGCGCAGGTACTCGTTGATTTCCAGCCGAAGCACGACTTCTTCGTCGGTATCGACTCCGATGGCTGCGCGATGGATGCGATGGACATCAAGCACCTCGAGTGCTTCACGCCCGCCTACATCCTCGCGTGGGACCTGCAGCCGGTCTCGACGCTCGCCCGTGAGACGGCAGTGTTCGTGAACCTGAAGTCCATCACGCGCGGCCTCAACCGGTGGCTCGCGCTCCGCCAACTGCTCGACCTGCTGCGCGACCGCGCCGAGGTGGCCGAGCGTGGCGTGACGATCCCCGACTACCCCGAGCTCACGGACTTCATCGATTCGAAGTACCCGCTCTCGGACAAGGGCCTCGCGGCGTGGGCCGCAGAGAACCCGAGCGAGACCGCGGACCGCATGATCCGCTGGGGCGACAACGTGAACGACCGGATCGCCGAGATCGTGCACAACTCGGGCCCGTTCCCGGGCGTGCGCGCGGCGATGGAGGCACTCGACGGCAAGGCCGACCAGATCGTGGTCTCGGCCACGCCGGTCCACTCGCTCGAGCGCGAGTGGGCGGAGCATGGGCTCGACCAGTTCATGAGCGTGATCGCCGGCCAGGAGATGGGTGGCAAGGCGCAGCACGTGCAGTACGCCGCCAAGGGCAAGTACCCGGGCAACGAGAACATCATGCTCGTGGGCGACGCCCCCGGTGACCGCGACGCCGCAGCCCAGGAGGGTGTGCTCTACTACCCGATCCTGCCGGGCAAGGAGAAGTTCTCCTGGAAGCGCTTCAAGGACGAGGGCATCGGCAAGTTCCTGGACGGCACCTTCGCGGGTGAGTACCAGCAGATGCTGATCGACGAGTTCACGGCGATGCTCCCGGACGAGGTTCCGTGGGAGACCGTCTCTGGCAACAAGAAGCTCGTGATGCCGACCGTTAAGAGCTAGTCCTGCTGGCTTTCGGGCCGTGTGCCTGACTGACACGTGGTGCCCCGCTGGCCGTGACGGCCGGTGGGGCACCGGCGTTCCCGGGGCCGGATTACGCCGAACGCAATAGTCGGTGTTGCGATTCGGCGGCGGAGTGAGAGGGTTGGGTTATGCAAAACGTCGGACCCCCGGGGGACGGGCCGGGCGTGGACCGTAACGCGCTGCCGGCACTCTCTGGCTCATTCCTGCTCACTGCCGTGGTGGCGGTCCCCATCCTCATGTACGCCAGCTTCCCGGCCATGGCCCAGTTGGCGATCACCGCTCTTGCCCTGTTGATCGGCGCCGTGGGCCTGAACTACGCCTCCACCACGATGCGCTACACCCGGCACGAGATCGAGTGCACGAAGTTCTTCGATCAGGTGTTCCGGCGCGGCCGCTCCCCCGTGAGCCTCACGGACCTCGCCTCGGTGTCCTACTACGAGACCCGAGACCTCATGCTGGTGCTGCGCGATACCCACGGCAATGTGGCGAAGATCGATGTCTCCACGCCGTGGCCGCGGGTGGACGAGTGGGGCCCACTGATCGAGGTGGCGGCATTCCGGGCGAACATCCCGCTCACCGACGAGATCCGGGAGATCCTCCACCGCGGCTACGGCCGCTGGACATGGGCCTACTGAGCTCCCGCCCCCCCGTTTTTCGCCGAGTGTGTGGTTCCGGTTCCGCCCCACCCCCGCCCCGCCCCCCTTTTCGCCGACTGTGTGGTTCCGGTTCCGCCCCACCCCCGCCGACTGTGTGGTTTAGAGCAGCATGGCTGATCTACGCCACACAGTCGACGGTCGGGGTCAGCAGGCAGTTCATCTAGAGGGCTGCCCAGGCTGACTTCACCGCGGCGTCGCTGACCTCCATCACGCCGTCGTCCACCGCAAGTCCGAGCGCGCGATCCGCAGCCGAGAGCATCTTGCGCACCCGGTTGGGCGAGGACCGCGCCACCCCCAGCAGTTCCTCCACCGCCTCCGCCGTGAAGATCTGGGCCGCGAGGCCGTGGGCGTCCGAGGCCGTGATCGTGTGATTCGACTGTTGGAGCGCCACACGCAGGCGGCGCTCCAACAGCGCCCGAACGGCAGGTGCGTCCGGGAGTTGCGGAACATCGAGCACAAGGTGGACGAAGTCACGCGCCTGGGTCCACGAGTCCCCGGAGGTGTGGCGCGGCTGGGCGGCGATGCCGGCGGCCACGCCCAGTTCCGGGAGGAAGCGCATGATGCGGGTCATGAAGGCATCCCGCGTGGTGGCCGCGGTCTCCCCGTGGAGATCTGCGGCGAACCAGTGGTCGAGGTCATCGAGGAGCAGCACGATGTGACGGCCGTCCTCGCGGAGCACGTCGAGGAGTGTGCGGGCGCGTTCAACGTCGTCGATCTCGGAACCCGCGCGGGCAACGCTCTGAACCTCCCGAGCGATATCCAGCCGGACAAGGCCGAGGTTGAAGGAGGCTCCCACGCGGTCGCTGTGGCTGCCCTGGCGCGGGCGGAGCTCGCGTTCGAGGTTCATCCGTGCGGCGCCGGCGACGTCGTCGGCCATGAAGGCGATCACGGACGCGAGGTGACGCGCGAACGCGGCGGGGTCGGTGACGGCGGCGACGTCGGAGCGCTGGCCGAGCCGGAGGCGGAGTGGGAGGAACTCGGCCTCGCCCTCGCCGAGCACGAACTCGAGGGCGGAGGACTTCCCGCTGCCGGGCTCCCCGCGGATGACGAGGACGGAGCCGCCGCGCCACTCGCGGGCGATCGCCTCCTCGAAGGCGTGGGTGCCGGTGAGCTGGTCGAAGGGAACGTGGCGCGGGGGGAGTTCGGAGCCGGCGCGGCCGCCGCTGAAGGCGTGCCAGTCCCGCAGGAGGACCATGAGGTCACGGAGCTGCGCTCCCGCGAAGCTGTTCATGGCTGGTCCACCTCCCCATGCCCTCGCACGCTCACGTGGCATCCTTTACCCGGTAAATGCGGCGGGGCCGGCCGGGGCGGCCCTCGCGCTCGTCACTGTATTCCACGAGTCCCTCATCCAAGAGGACGCGGAACACCTGCCCGGCGCGGGCGGCGGTCCACCCGAGGCGGTCCAGCAGGCGGGGATCCGAGGCAGACGCGGCGCCGAGGGCACGGAGTTCGTCGAAGAGCATGGCGGCGGGGCGGCCGAGTTTGGTTGCGCGGGCGTCGAGGTCCTGGGCTGCGCGGAGGGTTTCGGTGAGATTTTCGACGCCCCCGGTGCGGGCGGCGGTGATGACCTCGCGGGGGGTGAGGCCTTCGAGCTGCTCGGGGATGTGGATTTCGTGGTGCGGGCCGACGCGGCGGGCCAGCATCTCTTCGAGTTCTGTGGTGGATGCGCCGCCGAGGTGGGCCGTGACCTCCGCGAAGGAGTCGGCGGGGGGCGCGAGGTAGGACGCGGAGGCTTCTGCCGGGATGGCGAGGACCCAGGTGTGGCCCTCGCGCCAGCGGTCGTCCCGCCCGGTGGCGAAGAGCGCGCGGAAGGTGGGGAGGTCTGCGCCGTCGAGAAGCACTACGAGGTGGGGGTTGGGCGCCTCCGTTCCCGCCGACTGTGTGGTTAAGGTTCCCGAATCCCCCGCCGACTGTGTGGTTAAGGTTCCGGAATCCTCCACCGACTGTGTGGTCAAATCCCCGTCGACTGTGTGCCTTAGACCAGCCTCCGCCGCGGCACCCCCACGGACCAGGGCGAGCACGGCGTCGGCGTCGAGGCCGGAGGCATTGACAAAGAGCGGTAAAGGCCTGCTGGGATCGCGGCCGAGATCGAACTCGAGGGCGTGGAGGAGGCTCGTGGTCCCGGCGCCGCGTTCGCCGAGCAGGGCCACGTTCAGGTGGGCGTTCACGGCCTCACGGATGGTGCGATCAGCCTCGCGCTCGACGTAGAGCCGCCGGTCCGGCGTGGTTGCGAACAGCGGCCGAGCCGAGAGGTTTCTCAGTTCTCGTGCCATCTCTGTGCCTCCTGGCCTTTCAGGTCCGATCAACCTGTCTAAACTTTATTAAAGTTTCAGAAACGATGCAAGGCAGACCCAGCGGGTGGCGTTCATGGTTGCAGAGAAGCTGCGGGACTCGTTGGCTCGTTCTCGCGTTTTCGTCGAATGGGCACCCGCCTTCTCGTCGAGTGCGTGGCCGAGACCAGAATGCTGTTCTGGTCTAACCCACACACTCGACGGATGGAGCCGGGCGCTCACGGGTTGGGGACGAGGCGGGCGGGGGCTTCGATGACTTCCACGGGGTCGGAGACGGTGGTGGTGGAGGCGGTGCCGTTGACGGGCAGCCAGGTGTCGAAGCCCTGGACGCGGAATTCGCCCTGCCACTGGGTGGTCGCGGTGACGGTGCGGCCCTCGCCGGCGGTGGTCCAGGCGGCCTCGACAACATGGTCCGGGTAGGCCGCCCCGGCCACTGAGGTCACGAGCGGTTCGACGTCGTGCCCGTAGTCCCAGCGGAACTCCACCGGGGTGACCCGTACCTCCACGGGCACGCCGAGCACTGTGGTGGTCAGTGTGTGGGCGGCGGCATCCGAGTGGACCGGCATTGGGTAGTGGATGAGCCACTGGCCTGACCAGCCCGCCACATGCACGGCCCCGGTCTCGATCGGGAGCGACTGGAGCTGGCTCTGCGTCAGGTAGATCTCGATTGGGTCGTCCAGCTCGACGAGCTCGCCCGTGGACGGGTCACGGTAAATGCTGACTCCCGCTTGCAACGCCTCGTTGTCGCCAGCACACGTGTTCATATATGCGTCATATGGATTCGCCACACTCGCCGTCTCTACGATAACGAGACAGTTCCGCGCGGCATTCCCCAAATCCACCGGCCGCTCCCACGACGAGCCACCAACCGGGGCGCCCCAACGATCACGATTGGCATCCCTCACATCGCCGCCAACGTGTGAGGATGAAGTCTGGTCTGTGGCTTGAATGATGGCGTCCCCCTTACCCCAGCTCCCCCGCCAAGCAGGACCGTC
>JAAZBW010000269.1 GCA_012513625.1 Actinomycetales bacterium
AGCACGCACTGAGCAGCAGGGCGCCCGCAAGGACGGCCACGAATCGTCGCCCGGTCATCTTCGTACCTCCACATATCGTTCCACCGCGGTCATGAGTCCGTAGATGGAGATGGCACTCGCGGCGAGCAGGGCGATCGCCGCGAAGAGTCCCTCGGTGTCTGCCGCGCGCACGAGGCCGGGAAGTACCATGCCCATGCCGCGCCCGCCCATGGTCCACTCCCCCACGATCGCGCCGGTAATCGAGAGCGTGAACCCGTTGCGTAGCCCGGTGAGGAGGGCGGGGAGGGCGAGCGGGAACTCGATGTGGGCGAGAAGGCTCCAGCCGTGGGCGCCGTCCAGGCGGGCGGCGTCGTGAATTTCGGAGCCGATCTGGCGGAGCCCGAGCGTGGTGCCCAGCATCACGGGAAAGAACACCATGATGGCGCACAGCACGATGATCGGAATGAAATCGCCCGGCAGCCAGATGAGGAGCAAAGGCGCCAGCGCGATGGCGGGGATTGCCTGCGAGGCGGCGGCATACGGTTCGATCACGCGGGCTGCGAGACGCGACTTGGCCACCATGTATCCGAGGGGAAGGGCGATCGCGGAGGCGAGCGCGGTACCGAGGAGGGCCGCGTACAGGGTGCGCGCGAGGTAGCCGAGGAGGTGCCCTGCCCGCAGTTCTGCCGCCAGGCGGGCCACCACGTGGCTCGGGGCGGGGAGGAAGAACGGATCGATCGCACCGGCCCGGCAGGCGGACTCCCACACCACGATGACGGCGAGGCCCACAAGAAGGGGGACAGAGTACTCGCGGCGGCGCACGCGGGTGCGCGTGCCGGTATAGATCGACATCGTGTCACCCTTCTAACCGGGGTGCCACGACGAGGGTTCCCGGCATGTGCAACGGCACAGCGGGACGCCCGCGTCTCCTCCCATCCGGACTTTGACCGTCGGCCCTGGAATTCCACCAGGTCAACCGCGCGTTGGCGCGGGTCGCGGGCTCTCACCGCCGGCTCGGAGTTTCACCGACCCCGGAGACTGGGGCCAAGTATACGGGGTCTACGGGTGTTGGTGGGCGGCGCTGCGGGCAAGCTCACGCAGGCGGTCCACCTCGGCCGCCGCGTCCTCCGCTTTGAAAACGGCGGATCCGGCCACGAAGTTGGTGGCACCCGCGTCCGCGGCAGCCTCGATCGTGTCCTGCGAGACCCCGCCATCCACCTGGATCCACATGTCAAGCCCCGCGCGCTGGATGGCCTCCCGGGTCCGGCGGACCTTCGGCAGCATGGAGTGGAGGAACGACTGGCCGCCGAAGCCCGGCTCCACCGTCATCACGAGGATCATGTCGAACTCGGGCAGGAGATCCTCGTACTGGGCGATGTCCGTGGCCGGCTTCAGGCCGAGCGCGGCGCGTGCGCCGAGCGAGCGGATCTCACGGGCGAGACGGATGGGCGCGTGGGCGGCCTCCGCATGGAATGTGACGGAGGCGCAGCCCACCTCGGCGTAGCCGGGGGCCCACCGGTCGGGGTCCGCGATCATGAGATGCGCGTCCACCGGGAGCACCGCCCGCTGGACAATGCGCTCCACCACGGGGAGCCCCCAGGTGAGGTTCGGCACGAAGTGGTTGTCCATGACGTCCACGTGTGCGAAATCGGCATTCCGGATTTTTTCCAGCTCGCCCCTGATGTCCGAGACGTCGCTGTTCAGGATCGAAGGAGAGATGACTATACCCACGCCCTGAGCCTACCCGTCCTTCCGCAGCAGGGCTCCGAACATGGCGTCGGTTCCGTGCACGTGGGGCCACAGTTGGACGGTCTCCGGCAGCGGGTGGATGCCCGCCCGCTCCAGTGCCACGCCCCACGGTGCCAGCTCGGCGGGCGCGTCCAGCAGGCTCACGGGGTGGCGGCGCACAGCGTGGGAAACCTGGGTGACCGTCTCGGCGAGATGCGGGGAGCAGGTGACGTACGCGAGCACTCCGCCCGGTCGCAGTGCCGTGATCGCCGAATCGAGCAGGTCCCGCTGCAGCACGGTGAGGTCCCGGAGGTCCGCCTCCGTACGCCGCCAACGTGATTCCGGGCGCCGGCGGAGCGAACCGAGTCCGGTGCACGGGGCGTCGAGGAGGATGCGGTCGTACCGGCCAGGCTCGCTTCCCCCAATCTCGCGCCCGTCCCCCGTCACCACTGTCACGGTGTCCCGGAGGGGCCGGACGGCGCGGCGGACGAGCTCCGTGCGGTGCTCCTGCACCTCGTTGGCGAGCAGGTGGGCGCCGCGCTGGCGGGCGAGCGCGCCGAGGAGGGCGGCCTTGCCGCCCGGTCCTGCGGTCATGTCGAGCCACTGCTCGTCCTGCCCCTCGAGCGGGGCATCGGCCATTAGGTAGGCCATGAGCTGGGAGCCTTCGTCCTGGACCCCCACGTGGCTGGAGCGCACCTCCGCGAATTCGCCCGGAGAACCACCCCGGAGTAGGAGCCCCACCGGCGAGTAGGGTGTACGTGCTGCTGGAAGCCGCTCCAGCAGCTCCTCTCGGTCCGCGAGTCCCGGCCGTGCCACAAGCGTGACGGGGGCCGGGGTGTTGTTCGCCTCGAGGAGGGCGCCGAGTTGCGCGCCGTTGCCCTCAAGGGCGAGCGCCTGCCGGTAGGAGGAGACGATCCACTCCGGATGCGACTCCCACGTCCCCACGCCCTCCTCTGCGAGCAGGGTCTCCTCCCATTCCATGGTGGAGCGCTGCGACACCTTGCGGAGCACGGCGTTCGCGAGGGCCACCGGGGCGTGCCCCGCCACCACGCGCACGAGATTCACCGTCTCGTAGACCGCGGCACGCTCCGGGATGCGCATCGCGTGTAGTTGGTGCGCACCCATCCGCAGCGCGATCCGCAGGGCCGGCTGCAGGGAGGGCAACGAGCGCCCCTCGAGTCCGCGCACGATCATGGCGTCGTAGCGCCGCTGGAGGCGCAACGTGCCGTAAACGATCTCGGTCACGAACGCCGCGTCCCGCCCGTCGAGGCCGGCGTCCGCAAGGGCGTGCGGGAGTACGAGGTTCGCGTAGGCGTCGTCCGTCTCGACGGCGGAGAGCACCCTGTGGGCCGTCAGGCGTGGCAGGTCCGCGGTCGGGCGGTCATGGCGTCGATCGCCGCGGCTCCCGCCCCCGCCACCACCGTCGCGCGGTGCGCCGTATCCGCGGCCACCCCGAGGTGTGCCGCCGTCACGCCGGCCGCCGCGTCGATCCTCCCGGCGGTCGTCCCGGCGGTCTCCCTGGTATTCGCTCACTGGCCCTCCCCGACGGCGAAGCGCACCTCGCCCCTCAGTCCGCGGCCCCACGCCGCGGCATCCATCCACGATCTGCCCGCGGGTGCCACATCGCCGAGGCGTATCGCTCCCTCGCCGGTTCCCACGTGGACCTCGTTCTTCGCTACCCGGAGTTCGCCGGGTTCGAGGCCCGCGGGGCCGCCCGCGGTGACGGAGCGCAGTTTGACGCGCATGCCGTCCCGGAGCCTGGCCCACGCTCCCGGTGCCGGCGTGAAGGCGCGGATCCGGAGAGCGATCTCGGTGGCGCCGAGCGCCCAGTCCACTCCGGCCTCGTCCACGGTGACCTTGGGCGCGAGTGTGACGCCCTCCTGCGGCTGTGGCTTGGGCCGCGCGGTGCCGTCCGCGAGCGCATCGAGGGCGGCTACCAGGACGGGGGCGCCTGCGGTGGAGAGGTCCTCGAGAACCTCTCCCGCCGTCTCGTTGGCGCCGATGGGCCGCTCCATGCGGGCAAGCACCGGGCCGGTGTCGAGGCCCTCCTCGAGGAGGAAGGCACATGCACCCGTCACATGGTCACCGGCGGCAATCGCACGCTGGACGGGGGCCGCGCCGCGCCAGCGGGGTAGGAGCGAGAAATGGAGGTTGACCCAGGGGAAGAGCGCGAGGAGCGCCGCAGGAACAAGTTGCCCGTAGGCCACCACTGCTGCGGCATCCGCGCCGAGATCTGCTACCGCGCGCTGCACGTCCGGATCACGCAGCGACCGCGGAGTGAGGACGGGGAGCCCGAGGCGTTCGGCGGCCACCGCAACCTCGGAGGGGTGGAGGCTCCTCCCCCTGCCACGCGGGGCCTCGGGCCGGGTGAGGACAGCCACCACCTCATGGCCACTCGCGGCGAGGGCCTCGAGGGAAGCAATGGCCGGAGTGGGGGTCCCGGCAAAGATGACGCGCATGGGGATCGATCCTACTGCCGCGGCCGGGGGCCGCCTGCAGCCACGGGGAGGCCCAGCCGGGCGAGGTGGGCGCGGAGCACCGGAGCCCCGCCCGGCGGATGGAAGGTGTGGGTCTGGAACCCGAGCGCGGCGGCGGCCGCAGTGTTCTCGGGCCGGTCATCGATGAAGAGGGTGCGCGCGGGCGTGAGGCTGAACCGTTCGATCAGGGTGTGGAAGATCTCGGATCCGGGCTTGACCTGGCCCACGAGTGAGGAGACCACGCGGCCCTGGAGCCGTGTAGAGGCGGGGACGATCTCCGCGATCAGGGGGGCGAGACTCCTGCTCCAGTTGGTGAGCCCGTACTGGGGTACTCCGGCGTCAGCCAACTCGTGGACCAGTTCCGGGGTTCCGGGAATGTCCGGAAAGATCGAGGAGGGCGCGTTCTCCTCATAGTACCGCCAGAACGCGGCGGCCTCCGCATCCCGGGACTCGAGCGCGACGAGCAGTTCGTGGTTGGGGGCGTCCCTGTCCAGGTTGTCATTAAGCTCGCTGAAACCGGAGCGTTCCACCAGTTCGGCGAAGAGTGCGCGATCCCAGCGGTCCGCCACGGCCGCCGCCGGGTCCCAGCGGACCAGCACATTGCCGAAGTCCCACACCACCGCATCCACGAGGGACCGGGCAGCGGGAGGGACGGGGCGAGTGCGCGGTTCAGAGGTCGGCGGGATCGATCTGGACACGGACGGGCTCCTCCTTCTTGGCGCTGCGCTCAGCCTGGATGTCCCGCAGGGCCGTGGTGAGGGTGCGGCCCCGGCCGCGCGGCACGCGCAGCAACAGGGTTTCGCCGCTCGGGCCCAGCATGTCACAGCCGGCGCGCTCGGCGGCCTCCGCCGAGACCTCGCGAAGTGCCGCGGGCGTCCCCTGAATCCGGGCCACGCGCCACGCGGGGGGGAAGTGGAGATCGTCTCGCTCGGCGAGTTCCCGGCGGGCCCATCCGGCAGGGTCCCACCGCACGCACGCCTGGGCGAGTCCCGGATCCGGTTCCCCGAGGATCATGGCGCTCCCGCCGTCGCCCACGCTGCGGACGAGGGAGAGCGCATGGATCCAGCGGTCGAGGGCCTGGGCGGAGGCCGCGAGCTCCGGGCGGGCGGTGGCCACGGCCGCATCGAGGATGAGGGCCGCCGCATAACCCCGGTCCGCGACGGGTTCAGCGCCCGGGGTGGCGATCACGAGGCGTGGGCGGGAGTCCACCGCCCGGGTGATTCCCACGCGGCCGTTCGAGAGGGTGAGCGGAACGCCCGGGAAGGCGCGGCCGAGCTCGTCCGTGGTGCGTTCGGAGCCGACTGCGTACGCCGCGAGGCGCATGCTGCCGCACTCGGGGCATGTCACCTGCTGCGGACGGTCGCACCACTGGCACTGCGCGCCACCCCGCGGCGGGATCGAGAGCGGCCCGCCGCAGTGGCGGCAGCGGACCCGCGCTCCGCAGGAGCCGCACCGCACGGAGCGGAGGTAGCCGGAACGCGGCACGTGGACGAGGACCGGCCCGGACTCGAGCGCACCCCGCACCAGGTCGAAGGCGGCCGAGGGTATCCGGCGCGCGTCGCCCCGCACATCGGCGGGCAGGGGCGCGTGCACCCGGGGAGCCGCCGCCCGCACCACGTCCCGCGGTGCCGAGATCGCAACGGCGTGGCCGTCCTCCACCAACTGCTGGGCCACCACCGGGCGGGAGAGGGAGCCCACGAGCAGGGCGCACCCCTTCCGGAGCGCAGAGACCCCGAGTGCGGCGGGGTACGGCGCGTGGCGCTCCGTGAGGGAGTCATCCTCCGGGTCCCACACCACCACGAGGCCGAGGTCCGGGACGGGGGCGAAGGCCGCGGAGCGGGTGCCCACCGTGATGGCGGCCGCTCCCCCGAGGATCCCGAGGAAGGCGCGGTTGCGGGGCGCAGGCTCGAGTTCGCCGTGGTACCGCTCCACGGGACCGAGGTCACTGAGGGCCGCTGCCACGAGTTCCACCTCGTTCGTGGTGGGTACGAGCACGAGGACCCGGCGTCCGGCGCGGAGGGTGGCCGCCACCGGGGCTCGCAGTTCGTGGCTCCATCGCGGCCGCGCATCCACCACCCCCGGCAACGCGGTCCACACGGCGCGCACCGGTGAACGGCCCTCGAGGTGGCTCAGGAACGCCAGCCCGCCCGTGTACTGGGCCCAGTCTCCCGCGGGCGCCGGAGCCTCCACGGGCACCTCGGTCACCACGGCGTTGCGTTCCACGGTGGCGTGGCGTGGCGGGATCGCGAGCCGGAGCACATCG
>JAAZBW010000270.1 GCA_012513625.1 Actinomycetales bacterium
GCCGAGCAGCAGGAGGACGAGGAGAACTTCATCGCCGAGATGGTCGGCCGCGGCGAGTCCGTGGACGGCCTCTATCCCCTGAACGCCGCCTGGCGTGCGCGCTACGAGGAGTGGCGCGCGGCCCGGCACCAGAACGCCGAGAACCAGGAGTAGACCATGACCACCCCTCCCGCGGGACTTCCCGAGACCATCCAGCACTTCATCGGCGGCAGGTTCGTCGACTCCGTCTCCGGCGAGACGTTCGACGTTCTTGAGCCCACCACGAACTCCACCTACATCCAGTGCGCCTCCGGGGACGCGGCGGACGTGGACGCGGCTGCCGCGGCCGCGAAGCAGGCCTTCGAGGAGGGCCCCTGGCCGCGGATGCTCCCCCGCGAGCGCGCCCGGATCCTCTACCGCGTTGCGGACGAGGTGGAGAAGATGAACGAGCGCCTTGCGGCGATCGAGTCCTTCGACTCGGGCCTGCCAATCCGTCAGGCCTCCGGCCAGGCGATGCGCGCGGCGGAGAACTTCCGCTTCTTCGCGGACCTGATCGTGGCGATCGAGGACAACGCGTTCAAGATGCCCGGCCGCCAGATCAACTTCGTGAACCGCAAGCCCAAGGGCGTCGCCGGCCTCATCACTCCCTGGAACACCCCCTTCATGCAGGAGTCCTGGAAGCTCGCTCCCGCGATGGCGTCGGGCTGCACCGTGATCCTCAAGCCAGCCGAGTTCACCCCCACCTCCGCGTACCTGTGGGGCGAGATCATGGATCGTGCCGGCGTACCAGCGGGCGTGTTCAATATGGTCCACGGGTTCGGCGAGACCGCGGGAGACGCGCTCGTGAAGCACCCGGACGTGCGGGTCATCTCCTTCACGGGTGAAACCACCACCGGCCAGACCATCTACGCCAACTGCGCCCCCCACATGAAGACCATGTCCATGGAGCTCGGCGGCAAGTCCCCCGCCGTGGTGTTCGAGGACGCGGACTTCGAGGCGGCCCTCGACTCCACCCTCTTCGGCGTCTTCTCCCTCAACGGCGAGCGCTGCACCGCCTCCTCCCGCATCCTCGTGCAGCGCTCGATCTACGACCGCTTCGTCGAGGCCTACGTGGCGCGCGCGAAGAAGATCCGAGTGGGTGCGCCGTCGGATCCCACCACCGAACTTGCCGCCCTCGTCCACTCCTCGCACTACGAGAAGGTGATGGAGTACATCGAGATCGGCAAGACGGAGGCCACCCTCGCGGCAGGCGGCGGGCGGCCGGACCAGCTCCCCGAGGGCAACTACGTGGAGGCCACCGTGTTCGTGGATGTACCGCGGACCGCCCGGATCTTCCAGGAGGAGATCTTCGGGCCCGTGGTGGCCATCACTCCCTTCGAGGATGAGGCAGAGGCCCTCGAACTCGCCAACGACGTGAAGTACGGTCTCGCTGCCTACGTCTGGACCAACGACATCCGGCGCGCGATCAACTTCTCCCAGTCCATCGAGTCCGGAATGGTCTGGATCAACTCCCACAACGTCCGCGACCTCCGCACCCCCTTTGGCGGGGTCAAGGGCTCCGGACTCGGCCAGGAGGGCGGCTACCGCTCCCTCGAGGTCTACTCCGACCAGCAGGCGATCCACGTCACGCTGGGCGACGTCCACACCACCCGCTTCGGTGCCACCGGCTACTCAGAGAACGACCCCGGCCTCGCCGGACCGGGCGCCTGAATCCCCCCTCACAAGTAGAAGAACTGACAAAGGAGCCAGAACGATGACCTACACCAACGCTCCGGGGCTGCCAGCGCCGGACATCCTCCGCTGCGCCTACATGGAGCTCGTGGTCACGGACCTCGCCGCCTCGCGCGAGTTCTACGTGGACGCCCTCGGACTCGTCGTGACCGAGGAGGACGAGAACGCGATCTACCTCCGCTCGTTCGAGGAGTTCATCCACCACAACCTGGTGCTCCGCAGGGGCGAGACCGCAGCCGTGGCAGCCTTCGGCTTCCGCGTCCGCTCCCCCGAGGACGTGGACCGCGCCGAGGCGTACTACACGGCGCTCGGTTGCGACGTCCGCCGCTCGGAGGAGGGCTTCGTCAAGGGCATCCGCAACGCCGTTCGCGTGCTCGACCCCCTCGGCTTCCCCTACGAGTACTTCTACGAGGTGGACCACGTGGAGCGCCTCGCCTGGCACTACGAGCTCCAGGGCGCCGGCTCGCTCGTGCGACTCGACCACTTCAACCAGGTCTACCCGGATGTGGTGGAGGGCTCGAGGTACCTCGACGATTTGGGCTTCCGCCGCACGGAGGACATACAGGACGAGCAGGGCACCATCTACGCGGCGTGGTACGCCCGGAAGCCCACCGTGCACGACACGGCGCTCACCGGCGGCAACGGTCCGCGCATGCACCACGTGGCGTTCGCAACCCACGAGAAGCACAACATCCTCTACATCTGCGACAAGCTCGGCGCGCTGCGGAAGTCGGACATGATCGAACGCGGCCCCGGCCGCCACGGCGTCTCCAACGCGTTCTACCTCTACCTCCGTGATCCGGACGGCCACCGCGTGGAGATCTACACGCAGGACTACTACACGGGCGACCCGGACAACCCGCTCATCACGTGGGACGTCCACGACAACCAGCGCCGCGACTGGTGGGGCAACCC
>JAAZBW010000271.1 GCA_012513625.1 Actinomycetales bacterium
GAGCCTGCGTCGTCGCCCATGAGGGAACGCCTACGTCGAGTGTGTGGCTTAGACCATGGCCTAAGCCACACACTCGACGGGAAGGGACGGAGGGCGCGGCGGCCGGACTAGGGTGAGCGCGTGAGCGCGAACGGCACCAAGCCAATCCGGGTGATGGCGGACGGCACCATCAAACAGGTCAACCCCCTATCCGGGACGCAGGTGTGGACGGTGCCCGGGGGAGGAAATCGGCCCATTGGTGGGGCGGCGTCGTCAACAGCTCCGATCGACCACCGGCGCGAGGGGCGGTTCTGCGCGTTCTGCAGCGGCCGCTACCGGGACACGCCGCCGGAGAAATCGCGGGTGGTGCGAACCGTGGATGGGTGGCGGCGCATAGAGGGTGTACTCGCGAGCGAGCTCGAGGCCACCACGGCGGAGTTCCGGCGCGTGCCCAACCTGTTTGAGATCCTCTCGCTGGACTACTGGGAGGACAACTACGGGTATCAGATGCCGGAATCGGCGCGCTCTCGGATGCGCGCGTATCTGGCGGAGCCCGCGGGGTGGGATCACGTGATGGGGGTGGCACGCGGGAAGGCCCTGGCCTCCGGGGTGCCGGAGGACGTGTGGGACGGGCTCTCGGAGGAGATGAAGCTCGACTGGGCGGACAACTTCTTCGACGGCGGGCACGATCTGGTCGTGGCGCGCCGCCACTTCGTGGACGGGGCCACGGCGCAGGACCACCTGTGCGCGTCCGGCTCGCTCACGCCGGAAGAGCACCGGATGTACACCTCGTTCACCATCTCGGCGCAGCGCGACCTGTACGACTTCGCGCCGGACGTCAAGCACGTGTCCGTGTTCCAGAACTGGCTGCGCCCAGCTGGAGCCTCGTTCGATCACCTGCACAAGCAGTTGGTGGCGATCGATGAGCGCGGCGTCCAGGCCGAACGCGAGTACTCGAAGGTGCTCGCGCGGCCCAACATCTACAACGAGATGGCGGTGGACTACGCCGCCGCGCAGGGGCTGGTGCTGGCAGAGAATGCACACGCGGTGGCGTTCGCGGGGTTCGGGCACCGGTATCCCACGTTGGAGGTGTACTCGAAATCGGCGGAACGCTCGCCGTGGATGCACTCCGCCGAGGAGATTGCGGCGGTCTCGGACCTGCTGCACGCGTGCCATGCCGCCACCGGTCCTCTGGTTCCCACCAATGAGGAGTGGTACTGCGAGCCCAAGGACCTCGACGTACCGATGCCCTGGCGGATCATGATCAAGTGGCGGATCTCCACCCTCGCCGGGTTCGAGGGCGGCACGAAGATCAACGTGAACACGATCTCGCCGTTTGCCTTGCACGAGCGGGTGCTGCCGAAGTTGGTGGAGTTGCGGAAGCTGGGCATCCTGGCTGAGGGGATCCGGCTCGGTTCCGAGTGTGAGGTCCGGCCGAACTCGCTGAAGTACGCGGGCGGGTGACGGGTCGGTTTTCGTCGACCTTCTTTCCATCGACTGTGTGGCCAAGGTTCACGCTGGTGAGCGTGGCGTCTCTCGTCGACTGTGTGGTTAAGGCTCGCGCCGGTGAGGGCGAGGTGCCTTCATGTAGCGGGAAGTGGCGCGGCCAGCGGTTTGGGAGTTGAGGTCCGCTTTCGGGGAGTGACCTATAGAAGGGGAGTTCCGCCGTCGGGGGAAGTTGCTTGAGTGAGTCGTTGCGTCCTTTGCGAGGGCGATCTGGTGCACTGAAACTGGTTCTCCGGTCAGCACTTTGCCACCCGGGCCGGCCGCATTTTCGGACCAGCCCCCAGCGCGACCTCTGTGTGACTTCCTGTCCTTTGTGTGGGTTCCCGGGCCGGGAGTCCACACATTCGTGAGAAAGTCACACATCCATGGAAAACCCACACAAAGGTGGACCATCCGGAGCTCGGCTCACCCCCACCCGAGCCGACGACGGCCCAACAGAGCAAGTCGTTGCATCCTCGGGCGAGGGTGCCCTGGTGGGTTGAAAATGGTTCTCCGGTCGGCCCGTTGGTACCCCAGCCGGCCGCATTTTCGGACTAACCCACACAGTCGACGAAGTGGGGGTTCGTTTACGGAAGGGGAGTTCCGCCGTCGGGGCTTCAGAGGCCGAGGAAGGCCGCCACCTCGGGGGTGGCGGGGTGGCTCCAGAGCTCCTTCTCGGTGCCCACCTGGGCGAGGCGGCCGCCGAGGATCACGCCCACCCGGTCCGCGACGGCGCGCGCCTCCGCATGGTCATGCGTGACGTAGAGCGAGGTGGTGCCGGCCTCGCGCAGGATGCGCGCCACGTCCTCGGTAAGGCGTTCGCGCAGGCCGCGGTCCAGCGCGCTCAGCGGCTCATCGAGCATGAGGAGGCGCGGCTGCGGCGCGAGAGAGCGCGCGAGGGCGACGCGTTGCCGCTCGCCGCCCGAGAGCGTGGTGACCGATCGCTTCTCGAAGCTCGGCAGGCCCACGAGTTCGAGGAGTTCGGAGAC
>JAAZBW010000272.1 GCA_012513625.1 Actinomycetales bacterium
ATGGACATGCCGCCCTCCTTGGCCGCCTCGCCGTCGAGCACGAGCAGGTCGTATTTCTTCGCCTCCACCTTGGCCACCACGGCGGCAGCGGTTGCGGTCTCGTCCCAGCGGATCGGCGCGACGTCCTTGGCGGGCCGGCGTCCGATTGCCGCCATGAGGGCGGCTCGGGTGGCTGAGTCATCCGAGTAGAGCAGGACCTCGGCGAACTCCTCGTTCCCGGCCATCGCATTGCCTCCATCCCGCCGCCCTTGTGCGGCGCCTCGACTGCTCGCCATCCTACCCACGGCCGCACCCTCCTCCTGAGCCCCCGCAGGGCGCGGCCATCGCCGCCCCGGCGCCAACTCAGGCTGTTTTCGGTGGAAAAGTCCCAAACTTCGGCCAATTTGGGACTTTCGGCCCGTTCCGGGCGAGAAAAACGTATCTGATACGCCATACTGTCGATGTGTCGTCACCATCTGCTGTCGCCCCTGCCCACGTTCACGTGGACCGGCCGAACGTGGTCTCGGTCGGAACCATCGTCTGGCTCGCGTCGGAACTGATGTTCTTCGCGGGCCTCTTCGCGATGTATTTCACGCACCGGTCGGTCAACTCCGACCAGTGGCCTGCAGGCGTCGACTACCTCAACATCCCCTTCTCCTCCGTCAACACGCTGATCCTCGTGGCGTCGTCGATCACCTGCCAGATGGGCGTGTGGGCTGCCGAGAGGTTCCAGCCACGCCGCACGGGTGGGCTGCTCGACGTGCGCCGGTGGGGAGTCGTCGAATGGATGACCCTCACCTTCATCATGGGTTCCGTGTTCATCGGCGGCCAGGTGTTTGAGTACGCCGAGCTCTACCAGTCGGGCCTCGACATCTCGTCCTCGTACGGATCCGTCTTCTTTATCACTACCGGGTTCCACGGAATCCACGTGATCGGAGGACTGATCGCCTTCCTCTTCGTCATTGCGCGGACGTTCGCCGCACAGCGCTACGGCCATCACGAAGCCACCACTGCGATCGTCGTGTCCTACTACTGGCACTTCGTGGACGTGGTCTGGATCGCCCTCTTCTTCATGATCTACATCATCCAGTAACGACCGAAGGAACCGTCCGACGTGAACTCCCTCGCAAGCCCACGCCGCAGCCGGTACGCACCCGGGGTGCTCGTGCTCCTCGCACTGATGCTGACTGCGCTGCTCTACAGCACCGTGGTTCCGGCCGATGCACAGAACGGCGCCAGCTCCGCGGATATCACCGCTGGCGAGAATCTCTTCTCGGCCAACTGCGCGTACTGCCACGGCGCCCAGGGTCAGGGATCCGACGTGGGCCCCTCGCTCATCGGAGTGGGCGCGGCCGCCGTGGACTTCCAGGTAGGTACCGGCCGGATGCCGATGGTCTCGAACTCACCCCAGGCACCCGCCAAGCCGGTTCAGTTCAACGAGGAGCAGATCTCGCAGATGGCCGCGTACGTGGCCTCCCTCGGCCCCGGGCCGTCCATCCCGTCGGCCGAGCAGGTGGACCCCGCGCTCGGCGATCCGGCGGCCGGCATGCAACTGTTCCGAACCAACTGCGCGATGTGCCACAACGCCGTCGGCGCCGGCGGTGCCCTTTCGGAAGGCAAGATCGCGCCCCCCGTCACCTCCACTACTCCCAGCCACATCTACTCGGCCATGCTCACCGGCCCGCAGGCGATGCCCGTGTTCAACGACGCGTCCATCACCCCGGAGGGCAAGCGAGACATCATCGCCTACATCGACGCGCAGAACGACGTGAACCCTGGCGGATTCTCGCTGGGATCGCTCGGCCCTGTCGCCGAGGGCGTGTGGGTCTGGATCCTCGGCATCGGCACCCTCATTGCCATCTCCGTCTGGGTAGGAGCCAAGTCATCGTGAACAACAACATTTCCAGCACCGAGATCGTCCTCACCGAGGACGGCTCGGGCTTCGAGAACCCCGGGCTGCCCCCTCACACGCCGCGGCTCTCCGACCTCGACGCGGGGCACGCGAAGAGCCGTGAACGCCAGGTGGTCCTCCTCCTCGTGATGTCGATCGTGGGAGCGATCGCCGGAGTGGTGGGGTTCTTCCTCTTCCCCGCGGGCGTGGACCAGGCCGGGATCCGGCTCGGCAACACCGTTCTGGGCGTGGGGCTCGGCCTGTCCATGCTCGGGATTGGGCTCGCGGCCGTCCACTGGGCAAAGACCCTGATGAACGACCACGAGGTGTCCGAGGAACGGCATCCCGTCGTCTCCCCCGAGGAAACCCGTGCGGGCGCCGTCGCCGAGCTCGAGGCGGGCATGGCGGATGCGAACATCGCCCGCAGGCCGGTGCTCAAGGGCGCCGTCCTCACTGCCGCCGCACTCGCCCCGCTCCCCGTGCTGGTACCACTCGTGGGTGGACTCACCGAGGAGTGGGACGTCAACGTCTTCAAGCGCACAGCGTGGGGCAACATTCCCGAGGGCGAGGACGGCCGGCTCCTCGCCACAGACCCGGAGAACCGACCGATCAGGGCCGCGGATGTCACGAATGGATCGGTATTCCATGTGATCCCGCACGATCTCGGCACTCTGCCCGGTGAGGAGAAGTTCCTCAACGAGAAGGCGAAGGCGATCGTCCTCCTCGTTCGAATGGATCCGAGCGAGATCAAGAACGTCTCCGAGGGCCGGGAAGACTGGAGCTACCACGGAATCCTTGCGTTCTCGAAGGTGTGCACCCACGTGGGCTGCCCGGTGGCGCTCTACGAGCAGAACACCAAGCACCTGCTGTGCCCGTGCCACCAGTCCACCTTCGACA
>JAAZBW010000273.1 GCA_012513625.1 Actinomycetales bacterium
CCACGCGCTCGGCACCGAGACCCTCGAACTGGACGAGGACGCCACCCCCACCACGGTCGCGTTCAACGCCCTCTTCAACACCCTCGCCCGCGCGACGCTCACGGTCACCTTCCAGCGCTGACCTGACGACGGCGGACGGAACTCACCTTCCGTCATCGGGTTTGGGTTAGGCACGCCCCTGGGTGCTATACCGGTACCCGTGTTCCACGTGGTCTTCTACTCCCCCAAGATTCCGCCCAATACCGGCAACGCCATCCGCATGGTGGCGTGCACGGGGGCGACCCTGCACCTCGTGGAGCCCCTCGGCTTCGACCTCACGGATGCGCACCTGCGCCGTGCGGGCCTCGACTACCACGACCTCGCACGGGTGATCACCCACCCAGACGTGGAGACCGCGTTCTCCGCGCTGCCGGGGAGGATCTTCGCCTTTACCGGCTCCTCCACCTCCAGCTTCGCGGCCGAAAGCTACCAGCCGGAGGACGCGCTGCTCTTCGGCCCGGAACCGGATGGCCTCCCGGAAGAGGTCATGGCGCATCCACGCATCACCCGGCGCCTGCGGATCCCCATGATCCCGGGGCGTCGCTCGATGAACCTCTCGAACTCGGCCGCGGTGGCGGTCTACGAGGCGTGGCGCCAGCACAGCTACGAGGGTGGGCTCTAGCGCACCCTCGTAGCCCAGAAGGCCACCGCCCCTGCGGCGGCCACGTTGAGTGAGTCCACGCCGTGGTCCATCGGGATGCGGACCACCAGGTCCGCCCCCTCCACGGTGCGCCGGGAGAGGCCGTCGCCCTCGGTGCCGAGCACGAGCGCGAGCCGCTCCGGCAGATCGGTGGCCAGTTCGTCGAGCGAGACGGAGTCCTCGGAGAGCGCCAACGCTGCCACGGTGAAGCCGAGGGAACGCAGCAGCGAGATCCCGCCCGGCCACGGCTCGATCCGGGTCCATGGCAGCTGGAACACGGTACCCATGGAGACCCGCACGGAGCGCCGGTAGAGCGGGTCCGCACACCGCGGCGTCACGAGCACCGCGTCCACGCCAAGCGCGGCCGCGGAGCGCATGGCCGCACCCACATTGGTGTGGTCCACGATGTCGTCGAGCACCACCACGCGCCGGGCGCCCGCGCCACTCCGCGCGCCCGCGAGCACCTCCTCCACCGTGCGCAGCGGCGGCCGATGCATGGTCGCGAGAGCGCCCCGGTGGAGGTTGAACACCGTGATCCCCTGCAGGACCTCCTGGGGCGCCACGTACACGGGAACGTCGGACCCTCCAGAGAATGCACGTGCCTGCGAGATCACGTCCGCCATCGAGTCCAGCCAGCGCGGCGCCATCAGGAACGAACGCACCCGGTGTCCGGCGGCCACCGCGCGACGGATCACGTTCTGGCTCTCCGCGAGGAAGATCCCGTTTTCCGGCTCCACCCGGGCGCGCAGCGCCACATCAGTGAGGTTCGTGTACTCCGCGACCCGTGGATCGTCCGCCGACTCGATCCGGACGATCACCTACTGCTGGGGCGGCGCAAACGGGTCGCGGCCACCCTCGCCGCCTCCCTCACCCTCGCCGCTCTCACCGGCGGCCGAGGGACCAGCCTGGGCTTCGCCGTCG
>JAAZBW010000274.1 GCA_012513625.1 Actinomycetales bacterium
CCGAATTCGGAGAGCTTCTGCCGGATCTCCTCGAACATGAATCCCACGCCGAGGCTGCGGAAGACTTCCGCCTCCTCATCGCTCGGGAGGAGGCGCGGGTCCTGGGCGCCGCCAGCGGCGCGGGCTTCGAGCACCCGGTTCGCGATCTCGGTGATGTACTCTCCGGCGTAGCCGTCCTCCGGCGGTTCCTCTCTCCGGGCGCGGGCGATGAGTGAACGTACGAAGCGGTCGATCTGCGCTCCGTGGTCGTTGAAGTAGTACTCCCGCGTCACCACCGCGCCGGTGGCCTCCAGCACGCGGGCGAGCGAGTCGCCCACGGCGGCCCACCGCACGCCGCCGATGTGGATCGGCCCCGTGGGGTTCGCGGAGACGAACTCCAGGTTGATGTGGTGGCCCGCGAGCGCCTGGGTGCGGCCATAGGACTCGCCCGCCTCCACGATGTCCTTGGCCAGGGCGCCGGCCGCAGCCGAGTCCAGCCGGATGTTGAGGAAGCCGGGGCCCGCTATCTCGACTCCTGCGATACCGGGGACGTCGCCGAGGCGGCCCGCGAGGAGCTCCGCGAGCGCGCGGGGCGTGGTGCCGGCCTTCTTGCCGAGCTGCATCGCCACGTTGGTGGCCCAGTCGCCATGCTCGCGCTGGCGGGGCCGCTCCACGCGGACCTCGGGGAGGGCGGCGCTCTCGAGGGCGAGTTCGCCTGCGTCGATCGCGGCTTCGAGCGCTTCACGGATGGCGGCGGCAAGCTGTTCTGGGGTCACGAGCGCCAAGTCTAGTTGTGCCCGCGGCCTGAGGGCCGCGACAGGGGAACCGCACCCGTGGTCCGCAGCCCCCGTGCCGCAGCCCCCGTCCCGCAGCGCCCGTGCCTTAGCCCCCGGCCCGCGGTCCTCGTCCGTCAGCGCCCGTGCCCCAGCCCCCGGCGGAAGGCGAGCTCCGTCGCCGCCCCCACCGCTTCGAAGCTGGTCCTACTCCGGGTGACGTGCCCCTCCTCACGTCGGCTGCCCGCCCGGGTGGGCGGCGGGTCTCCGTCACGCTGATAAGATGACTCGGCGTTGCCCCGATAGCTCAGCGGATAGAGCGTCTGCCTCCGGAGCAGAAGGTCGCAGGTTCGAGTCCTGTTCGGGGCGCTCAACATGCAAGGTCCCTGACCAGCGCGAAGGCTGGTGCAGGGGCTCTGTTGTAGTGCGGCACTGGCTCTGCGGTGCGCAGGAGCACGTGGAGCGGGGCTACTCCGTGGGGCAGCCCTCGGGCACAAACTCCACCACGCACCCACTGCGCGGGTCATCCGGACGGAACGCGATCGAGCCGTGGCCCGTCCCGAGCAGGCCCTCGAACAGCCCTCGGTGCAGCGCCCAGAGGTTCCGGTCCTCATCCGCCGAGCGGTGCCGGAGCGGGCAGGAACGGATGTGCACCAGGTCCTCCTGCTCCCACACCGGATCGAAACCGAGCCGGATCAGGATCACGACGACGTCGCTCGGCTTGGCGCCGTCCACCTCGCCGAGGTCCTTCTGCCGCTCGTCCGTGCCCCACTCGTAACCCAAGTCGTAGGCGAGCTCGACGTTGACCCTGTCCAGCCCGGAGGTGAGGAGGTGGACCAGGCCCGCGTGGATGCGGCCGGGATCCGGAAGGCGCGCAGAGTACATCGTGGCCGGGCGGCCGCGCCCCCCAAGGCGCCGCTCGCTCGTCTCCAGCAGCCCGGCGGCCACGAGGGCACCCAGGTGGGGACGAACGGTGCTGATGTGGCATGCCAGCGCCTCGGCGAGCTCCGCCACCGAGACGGGATGGCCCGACCGGGTCACGGCATCGAGCACCCGACGACGCGCAGGGGGCAGTTCCATGGCGCTCCGGACCACCTCTGCGGTGGAACGGACTTCAATGCGAGATCTCACGGCAATCACCTTCCGCCGCAATTCTCGCTGGGGAACCTCGTACAAATGTGGGACCACTGGCCCGGTTCGACGGCCCCGACCTGCACTAATCTGCTGTGCCCGATCCGTGGCCGGTGCCCGATCCGTGGCCCCGTGGCGGCCGGCTGTGTGCCGAGGGCCGGCGAGGTGACGCCAGGGGCATCTGCCGGCGAGGTGGAGCCGGGGGCACACTGCGAAACGGGCGGGGATGCCTCAGTGCCACGGGCCGCGGGCGGCCAGCCAGTCGCGCGCCCGCCTGGGGTGGTCCGTGATGATCCCGTCCGCCCCGGCGGCCAGGACAGCCGCCCAGGTGGGCGCGTCGTCGGCAGCCCACACATGCACGGCGAGACCGAGCGCATGGGAGAGCCGCACGAAACGTGGGGTCACCACACGGATTCCGCGGTGGTGTGGCGGAACCTGCACCGCGACGACCTTCCGGAACGCGGGAACACGACGGGCGAGCCGGAGGGCCGCCGCGTGCGGAAGGCGTGAGAGTGCCACGAGGCGGGTCACCTCTCCCCGGCCGAGCGATGTGGCCACCAACGGTGCGAGAGCACGTGCGACGGCGAGGCGCCGGTCGCTGAAGGAGGAGACGAGGACCCGGCCCGAGTGCGCGGAGGCGATCTCCACGAGCGGCTCAAGGACGGAGTCGGACTTGGCGTCCACGTTGAAGCGCAGGCCGGGGAAGCGCTCGAGGGCCTCGTCCAGCCGTACGAGCGGCCCCCCGGAATCGTCGCGCACCTGCGCGAGTTGCTCCCAGCTGCGTGCGGTCACGAGGCCCTTGGCGTTCGTGGTGCGATCGAGGGTCTCGTCATGGAGGAGCACCACCACTCCGTCCGTGGTGGCGTGCGCGTCCGTCTCAAGGTAGTTCAGGCCGAGGTCCCGGGTGTGTTCGATCGCAGTCCACGAGTTCTCCGGCGCCTCCAGGGCGCCGCCCCGGTGCGCCATGAGGATCGCACCGTCACCGGCGAGAAAGGGGTGGACGTTCAGCACTGGCCCGGGAAGTGGGCGGACTGCGCGTCCAGCCACGTGAGGGGATCCACTGCGTTGCCCAACTCCGCCGTGTGGATCTCGAAGTGGAGGTGGGGGCCCGTGGAGCGGCCGGAGTTGCCAACGCCGGCAATCACCTGGCCCGCGCGCACCTGGTCTCCCTCGCGCACGAAGACGTCCCTCTCGTACATGTGGCCGTACCAGAACCAGGTGTCCTCACCCTCCACCACGGAGTGGATGATCACGAGGCTCCCTGAGCGGCCATCGCGGCCCTCCCCCGAGTGAACCACCGTGCCCTCAGTGACGGAATAGAGCGGAGTTCCCACGGGCGCTGCCATATCGGTACCGGTGTGGAGGCGTCCCCACCGAGGCCCGAACAGCGACGTGTCACGGTAGGTGCCCTGCGCCATCGGCCTCGTGGGGACGTTCACGCGCTCGGTGTAGACCTCCGCGATGCCGTTTGCCGCGATCGTGGAGCTGGCCTCGCAGCCGTTCACCAAGGTCTGCGCCTGCTGGCGGGAGGCAAAGTCCTCGGCCACGAGCCGGGCCAGGGGGTCCTTCCGCAACACACTCGCCGAGGAGATGGTGCCCTCGAGGAGGTGGGCCGCAGCCGACTCGGCGGCGATCTGGGTGAGTGGAGCCGTGGCCGCGACAGCGAGTGCCTCGGCTGGAACGGGAGCGCCGACGAAACCGGTCATGGGGGCGGCGATGGTCACGGCGCCGAGGGTGCCAAGCAGCGCGGCGCGGGAGACCCCGCGGGAGTCTGCTCCGCGCACCGGCTTCCACGGGATCTGCTCGGTCCGCTGTTCGCGGCGAGATGCGCGGGTGGTGGGCGCGGCGCTGGCGGCGGACGTGTCGTGGGCGGCGGACGTGCCGTGGGGGCCTGAGGCAGTGCGACGGGCGCGGTGAACGGGCTCGGCCGGGAGGTCCCGGCGGTCCGCGTCGGCGCGCAGATCCCGGCGGTCCGCGTCGGCGCGCCGGTCCCGGCGGGCGGCGGTGCGCAATCCACCGGCACTCGGGGTCCGCAACTCGCGGCGGGAGACAGGGGCGAACTGGATCGTGGCCGTGTTGGAGGGAATGGCTCCCATGCTGACGCGGACCGGTTGGGGCTCCACCACCTGCGGCGGCTCGGAGCGAGCCCGCTCGGCCTCGGCGAAGATGGACGCCGGGGTCACCAAGGACTGGGCGGCATGCCGGGCGACCTCGGCCTCGGCTGCGCGCTCCAACTCCCGCATCTGGCGCCGGGTCAGCGGCTCACCAGAATTGGCACACGACAACATCCAACCTCCGGAGGGGAGAGGCAGACCGTGGTCCGGTCCATCACGAGACGATAACGAATCTCCCTCGGATGTGCACACACGTTGATCACGAAGTGATAACAGTCACGTCCGGTTCGTCCTCTGGAGGTGCAAAAGCCGCCGGTGAGTCAGTGTGGCGCGATCGTGTCATGATCGTCGCATGGTGGCCAGCAACTTTCGAATCCTCGTGGTAGAGGATGAGCGCGACATCGCCGAGCAGATCGCCCGCAGGCTCGAGTCCGAGGGGTGGGAGGTCCGCCAGGTCCACGACGGGCTTGAGGCAGTGAGCGAGGCGCGGGACTTCGCGCCGGATGCCGTGGTCCTCGATGTGATGCTGCCGGGGATCGACGGGCTC
>JAAZBW010000275.1 GCA_012513625.1 Actinomycetales bacterium
ACACCACCTCCCCCACGACAACCGCAGTTGCCGTCGAAAGGCGCATGAAAATGGGCCTCCGACGCGCACTATTCGACGGCAACAGTCAGGTTTGTCAGTTGCCATGGCTGGGGCCGCGTGGGCTCCGCCGTCGCCCCCTCCGCCTACCCCGCCTACTGCGCCGCCACCCGTGCGACCACCGCCCGGTGGTCCGTGCCCGGCAGCTCCACCAGCCAGCTGTCCACCGGCGACCAGTGCGCCGGGTCCACGAGGATGCGGTCGATCGGCGCGCCGAGGAGGGGGTGCACCTCGTCGGGCCAGGTGCCCCAGCCGCCGGCGCCGGTCTGGACGAGGACGTCGACGTAGCCGCAGTCCGGCATGCCGGAGATGTGGTCGCGGGTGGCGTTGAAATCGCCGCCGATGATCCCCCACGGCTGGCCGGTGCAGGTGGCGAGGGAGTCGCGGACCTCGGTGACCCAGCGGTCGCGCGAGGCGTCCGCGGCCTCCCGCGGCTCGCCGTACAGCCAGCTCAGCGGCCACGGCGTGGGCGGCGGGTAGGCGTGGACGGCGGTGAGTGTGGGGCCGGTGGCCGCTCCCCCGCTCGCCCCCACAGGCTCCGCCCGCGAGGCACCAATCACCGGATGCCCGCCGCTCCGATACTCCCCAAAATCGTTTGCCACCAGCAGCGACGTATCCCGCGAGTCCCCCTTCCGCTCCGGGAACACCTGGAACTCCCGGCCGGCCACCCCGAGCAGGTCGCGCACGTGGATCGCGTCGATGATCGGCGTCTCGGGCAGGAAAACCACGTCCGCCTGCGCCGCGGTCACGAGGCTCGCGACCACGTCCGGGGGCACGTTCGCCCACTGTGTGTTCAGCGCGACGATCGTCGTCTCGCCCGTATTCTCGGGCTGCCCCGCGAGGTCCTCGAGCGTGGCGAGCGCGTCCCGGTCCAGCCCGCGGTACGCGAGCACGCCCAGGTGCAGGCCGGCGGAGGCGGCGGCCGCGAGCGCGAGGGTGAGGGAAATCGTCGGGAACCGTGGGGGGATCGGCTTGTTCTTGGCACGGCTGCGGGGGTTGATGCTGCGGAGGGCCCGACGACGTCGGAAACCAGCTGCTACGAACCAGATGCCGAACAGCAGCGCCGCAGCTGCGGAGATCAGGGCGATCAGCCCGCGGGCGGCGAGCAGCTGCCCGACCGGGTTCGCGTGTTGCAGGCCGAGCACCGGCGCTGCGGCGAGCGCCGCCGCTCCGGCCAGCGGGATTGCGGCCACCACCCATGCGAGGACCCGGACCCACGGACGATGCATGTGATTCATCCTCGCAGCCGAGGTGGAGTTTTCCGTGGACCTGCGCGCCCTGCGCCTCCCCACCTACCCGCAAACGTCGCGAAACCCCCATCGACTGTGTGGTTAAAACCTTGAAGAACCACCATCGACTGTGTGGCTAAAACCCTGCGAAACCACCATCGACTGTGTGGTTAAAACCTCGCGAAACCACCATCGACTGTGTGGTTAAAACCCTACGAAACCACCATCGACTGTGTGGCGAAAGCTGGCGCGCCAACTCGCGCCACTCACTCGGAGGAACAGGGGCGCTGTACCTCGAGGAAGACGGCGGGCCGGACTCCCTCCAGGATCCGGCCCGCCGTCGTCATTGGGGGCGCGCAAGCACGCGCCAGGGCGGGGCCTACCCGGGAAGGTGAGCCCCGCCGTCGGAAATCAGAACTTTCGCCACACAGTCGATGCGGAATTGACGACTCCCAAACCACACACTCGACGTCACGCTTCCCGCCGACTGTGTGGCGAAAGCACTTCGCCACACAGTCGATGCGGATTCGGCGACTCCCAAACCACACAGTCGGCGAGGGGGTGGTGGAAAGTTGCCGACTACGAAACCACAGACTCCGGAGCCGGCTCGACCACGCGGTCCTTCGGCGGGAAACGACGCGAGACTGCGGCGAACAGCGCGCCCGAAATGTTGTGCCACGTGGAGAAGATCGCGGCGGGCAGGGCGGCCTCGGGGCTGAAGTACTGCGCGGCAAGGCCCGCGGCGAGGCCCGAGTTCTGCATGCCGACCTCGATGGCGACGGTGCGGGACTGCTTGTCGGAGCGTCGGGTGAGGCGGCCCGCGGCGTAGCCGAGGCCGTAGCCGGCCAGGTTGTGCAGGATCACGGCCACGAACACGAGCCCGCCCGCGGTCATGAGCGCGTTGTGCGAGCCGGGGATCACGGCGATCACCACGGCGGTGATCGCGAGCACCGAAACCCACGGCAGGATCGGCAGGATCGCCTCCACCAGCTTCGGCAGCAGGAGCCGGATCACGAGGCCGCCCACCACGGGGATCAGCACGATCTGCACGATCGACCACGCCATCGAACCCGCGTCCACCGGCATGTACGAGCCGGCCAGCCACAGCGTGAGCAGCGGCGTCATGATCGGCGCGAACAGCGTGGAAATGGAGGTCATGGTCACCGAGAGGGCGGTGTCACCCTTCGCGAGGTAGGTCACCACGTTCGACGACGTCCCGCCCGGCGCACAGCCCACCAGGATCACGCCGGCAGCGAGTTCGGGCGGCAGCTGGAGCGCCACCGCGATGCCGAGGCCGAGCAAAGGCATGATCACGAACTGCGCCACCACACCGATCAGGATGGGCAGGGGGCGCTTGAAGACGTAGGAGAAATCGCCGAGCGTGAGCGTGAGGCCCATCCCGAACATGATGATCTGCAGCAGCAGCGTCACCTGAGGGGCCCAGCCGCGGAACGGCTCCGGGTTGATCACCGCCACGGCGGCGCCCGCGATCACGAGGAGCGGGAAGACCGTCACGGCGATCTTCGCGCTGCGCTCCTGCACCGCGGTCTCCTGGCTCTGGCCAGTGGGGTTGGAGGCGCTGGCGTCGTTGCGAATCTGTTGGTTTTGAGGGTTTTCCGACTGACTCATTGTTTTAGGTTGCCAAGCGACGTCCGCATGGTGGAAGAAAATCCCACCATGTGACCCGTGATATGTAGCACCTTCGGGTGCCCCACCTCGCCGACTGTGTGGTTAAGGACCTTCGCCACACACTCGGCGAGACGTGAGTGAGAATGGAGGCCATGTCCGATTCCGCGCCCGAGCCTCGCCGCCCCGATTCCGGCGCGCCGCGCGGCAACAGCTCAGGGCGCTCCACCGCGCAGGGTGAGGGGACGAACGGGCGGAACCGGGATCGTCGGGAGACAAACCCTGGCGAGCGCGGCGGCAGGCGAGGCCGCGGAGGCCGCCCCCGCCAACAACGCCAGCGCCCCCACCGCTACACGCCGGAGCAGATCGAGGGCCGGCGGGCCTCCCTCCCGGCGATCATCTACCCGGAGGAACTGCCCGTCTCCGCGCGTCGGGCGGACATCCGTGAGGCGATCGAGAACAGCCAGGTGGTGATCATCTCCGGAGAGACCGGCTCCGGAAAGACCACCCAGATCCCCAAGATCCTCCTCGAGATGGGCCGAGGCATCACGGGGATGATCGGCCACACCCAGCCCCGGCGGATCGCCGCCCGCTCAGTGGCGGAACGCATCGCGTACGAACTCGGCACGGAGCTCGGGGGGATCGTCGGCTATCAGGTGCGGTTCACGGACCTCGTGAGCGAGAACACGCTGGTCAAGCTCATGACCGACGGCATCCTCCTCGCCGAGATCCAGCGCGATCCGCTCCTCACCCGCTACGACACCATCGTGGTGGACGAGGCCCACGAGCGTTCCCTCAATATCGACTTTCTGCTCGGCTACCTGGCCGGACTGCTCCCCCAGCGCCCGTACCTGAAGCTCATCATCACCTCCGCCACGATCGACTCAGCACGGTTCGCCGCCCACTTTGGCCCGCGCACCGCGAAGGCGGAGGAGGCCCGGCGGCGAGGTGACGCGGAGACGGCGGAGGGGGCGGCCCCCGTTGTGGAGGTCACGGGACGCACGTACCCGGTGGAGATCCGCTGGCGCCCCCTCGTCCCGGACGTCGATCTGGAGGAGGACGACGACGCCCCGCCCGCGAGCGCCGGCCGCAATCGCAGCCGCGGCGGCAGCGGCGGCGGCGCCGGCCGCGAGCCCATCGACCAGTTCACCGCCATCTGCCTCGCCGCGGACGAACTCATGCACGAGGGCCGCGGCGACATCCTCGTGTTCCTCTCCGGCGAACGGGAAATCCGCGACGCCGAGGAGTCCCTCATCGACCACCTCCGCGAACGCTACGTTCCCGTGGGCGCGCGAAGCCCGCGGCACGATGCCGTGGAGATCGTCCCCCTCTACGCCCGCCTCTCCGCCGCAGAGCAGCACCGGATCTTCGAAAAGCACATCCCGCGGCGCATCGTCCTCGCCACCAACGTGGCGGAAACCTCCCTCACCGTGCCCGGCATCCGCTACGTGATCGACCCCGGCACCGCCCGCATCTCCCGCTACTCCACGCGCACCAAGGTCCAACGCCTGCCCATCGAGGCGATCTCGCAGGCCTCCGCCAACCAGCGCTCCGGACGCTCGGGCCGCGTGGAGGACGGAATCGCGATCCGCCTCTACTCCGAAGCCGATTTCACGTCCCGCCCGGAGTTCACCGAGCCCGAGATACTCCGCACCAGCCTCGCGAGCGTGACCCTCCAGATGGCCGCGCTCGGGCTCGGGGACGTGGCCGCCTTCCCGTTCGTGGACCCGCCGGACACGCGCGCGATTCGCGACGGCGTGGCCCAGTTGGTCGAGATCGGCGCCCTCGAGGTGGGTCCGGCGCCGTCACGTGGCGGCCCGACGGCGGAGGCTCCCGTTGGCACGGAGGCTCGGCACTCAGGCCCGCGCCTCACGAAGACCGGCCGCGAACTCGCCCGCCTCACCATCGACCCCCGGCTCGGGCGCATGCTCCTCGAGGCAGAGAAGAACGGGTGCGCGAGCGAGGTGCTCGTGATCGTGGCGGCGCTCTCCGTCCAGGACGTGCGCGAACGCCCCAAGGAGAAGCAGCAGCAGGCCGATCAGCTGCACCGCCGCTTCACCGATCCCACCAGCGATTTCCTCGCCTACCTGAACCTGTGGCGGTACCTGCGGGTGCGGCAGCGGGACCTCGGATCGTCCGCGTTCCGGCGTCTCGCGCGCACCGAGTACCTGAACTTCCTGAGATTCCGCGAGTGGCAGGACGTGGTCGGGCAGCTGCGGCAACTTGCCAGGCCGCTCGGGCTGACGCTCAACCCGCTCACGCTCCCCAAGGAGAGCGCGTACCCGCCGGACGCGACCACGTACGAGGTGGCGTCCATCGTCAACCACCACGGGAACTCCGCGGAGGCTGCCTCCTCGGACCAGATCCACCGCTCGCTGCTGGTGGGACTGCTCGGGAACCTGGGCTCTTGGGACCAGCAGAAGCGGGACTATGAGGGTGCGCGCGGCACGCATTTTGTGGTGTGGCCGGGGTCCGGGCTCACCAAGAAGCAGTACGACTGGGTGATGGCCGCCGAACTGGTGGAGACGGCGCGCCTGTTCGCGCGCACGGTGGCGCGCATTCGCGGTGACTGGATCGAGCCGGCGGCCGCGCACCTGGTGAAGCGGCAGTATTCAGAACCGTTCTGGTCCACGCGCAGTGGCGCCGCGATGGTGCACGAGAAGGTCACGCTGTACGGGCTCACGATCGTGGCGGACCGGACGGTGCTGCTCGCAAATGTGGGCACGGCGATCGCGCGGGAGGACGCACGCGAGATGTTCATCCGGCATGCGCTCGTGGGCGGAGAATGGCGGAGCCACCACCGGTTTATCGCGGAAAACCGGGAGCTGCTCGAGGAGGCGGAGCAG
>JAAZBW010000276.1 GCA_012513625.1 Actinomycetales bacterium
CCCCTGACTCGGTATATCCGCAGGTCAGAGGCCTATTCAAGAGCTCCCGCGACTGGACTCGAACCAGTAACCTGCCGGTTAACAGCCGGCTGCTCTGCCATTGAGCTACGCGGGATCGCGCGTCGCCGACTTTACCAGCCGTCTCGCCGCCCAGCGAAATCGGCTCCCGTCACGTCCACCACACGGAACGGATCGTCAGTCCACCAGCCCGACGGCGGAGCGTGCGGTGCGTTCGAGTTCGTCAGCCCGGCGCCGCTCGTCCTCCGTCAGGGGACCCCGTGCGAGGAGCTGGGAGAACAGCTGCCCCCCGGCTCCGCGGCGGATCAGCGCGCGCACATCCCCCGCGCTCGTGCCCATGATCTCCACGTGGACCTGCGAGGTGGTGATGCGCTCCCGCACTGCGGTCACGGCGTCGAACACGTCGTCGGTGGCGGTGCGGAAGGCGGAGGGCTCGGAGCCGTCCACCCAGCGCACGGTGAGGGTACGGGAGTCCCCGTCCCACACGGCCGACTCGGCGTCAGTCCAGGGGCGCGAGAACTCCACGTCCTCCTCCCCCAGTACGAGGAGGTGGTCTATGGCGACACCGAGCCAGCGTCCATCGGCGAGCGCGGCGTGCACCACTGCGCCGCTGCGGCGCAGGCGCTTGGCTGTGGCCTTGTCCGGCTTCGGCGTCTCTGGTGGGCGGTTGCGCGCTCCCTCTCGTGCTCTCATGCAAACAACGGTAACCCGGGATTCGCCACGATCCCAGCGCGAACCGTACGCTTGGACCGCGCCCCGGTAGCTCAGCCGGTCAGAGCATCGGACTCATAATCCGTCGGTCGCGGGTTCAAGCCCCGCCCGGGGCACCGAGCACCCAATCGTGAGGCGTTCCACTGCCCACCTAGCGGCCGCGAGGGCCGCCACGCAGAGCCGAGGAGTACCCTTGCGCCGGTAGGTCACCTGCCATCCGTAGCCCCGCCCAGCCCTCGGGCGGACCACGTAGGAAGGCCCCTCATGGCTCGTTCGCCCTTCACCTGGAAGCTCCACGGAGACGGAGTCCACATTCCCCCGGGAGAGGTGGTGGGACCAGACGAGAGGCTCTCCTGGGGCCGCACCATCGGCATCGGCGCGCAGCACGTGGTGGCCATGTTCGGTGCCACCTTCCTCGTGCCGCTGATCACCGGCTTCCCTCCGGCCACCACCCTGTTCTTCTCTGCGGTGGGCACCTTGATGTTCCTCCTCATCACGGGCGGGCGCCTGCCGTCCTACCTCGGGAGCTCGTTCGCGCTCATCGCGCCCATCACCGCCGTGCAGGTGACCAAGGGTCAGCCCACCCCGGAGGAGATGGGCCTCGCCCTCGGCGGCGTGTTCGCGGTGGGTCTCCTGCTCGCCATCGTCGGCGCCGTGGTGCACTTCTCGGGCGTCGGGTGGATCGATCGGGTCATGCCCCCCGTGGTCACCGGCACCATCGTGGCCCTCATCGGCTTCAACCTGGCCCCCGCCGCCTGGAACAACTTCAAGGCGGCTCCAGTCACCGCCACGATCACCCTCGCGTCCATCGTCCTCATCACCGTGTTGTTCAGGGGCATCATCGGCCGCCTCTCGATCCTCCTCGGCGTGCTCGTGGGGTACGCGGCTGCGATCGTCCAGAGCGAGATCGACTTCCAGCCCGTGGCGGACGCCGCCTGGTTCGGCCTCCCCCAGTTCCACACCCCCACATTCGATCCCTCGCTGCTGGGCCTCTTCCTCCCCGTGGTCCTCGTGCTCGTGGCGGAGAACATCGGCCACGTGAAGTCGGTGTCCGCCATGACCGGCAAGAACCTCGACGATGTGACCGGCCGCGCCCTCTTTGCGGACGGTGTGGCCACCATGCTCGCCGGCGCCGGCGGAGGCTCCGGCACCACCACGTACGCGGAGAACATCGGCGTCATGGCCGCCACCCGCGTCTACTCCACGGCCGCCTACTTCGTGGCCGGCTTCACCGGCCTGATCCTCTCGATGATGCCCAAGTTCGGCCAGCTCATCGCCACCATCCCTCCCGGGGTGCTGGGCGGCGCCGCCACCGTCCTCTACGGCATGATCGGCATGCTGGGCGCCCGCATCTGGGTGCAGAACAAGGTGGACTTCTCCGATCCGGTGAACCTCAACTCGGCCGCCATCGGCCTCGTGATCGGCATCGCCAACTTCACGTTCATCGCCGGAGATGTGGCCTTCGAGGGCATCGCACTCGGCACCGCCGCCACGCTCGTGGTGTACCACCTCATGCGCGGGATCTCGCGCTGGCGGGGCACCTCGATCGAGCCCGCCTCCCCCGCCTCGGCGCCTGGCGGCGTGGAGCTCGACGACGGGGATCCAGTCAACCGGAGCACCGAGACCGACCCCTGGCAGAGGTCCTGGAACACTCCCCGGCGAGGTGCCGACTCTCAGTAGCGGCGGCGACCCCTAGTAGTCGCCGCGGCGGTCGTCCCGGCGGTCGCGGCCGCCGAACATCCGCCCTACCGCACGTCCCACGCTGCGGGCCATGCGCGCCAGCGTGCGGCCCGCAGCGGAGACGCCGGAGGCCCACGATCCCGTCCTCTCCTTCTCGCGCCACGCCACATAGAGCAGGAACGCGAGGAGGAGGGCGGCGAGGATCCACAGGAGGCC